>CALLZA010000074.1 GCA_937858165.1 uncultured Ardenticatenia bacterium | reverse complement strand
TCTCTCTGCTCATCCACGCATACTCACCCTTTATCTTCTCTCTTTGTGTACTTGTGTTCAATTAGTCTTTTTTTTTTTTTTTTGTTCTTCTTTTTTTTTTTTTTTAAGGAGACGGCGACCCCCGAGATCTCCACTAGACCCCTCGTCGGCGGCGTCAGTTGTGTATAAGAGACAGTTGCCCAGCCTGCTCATTCATCTGCCTTGGTAACGATTCGGTACGGCTGTCGTGATGTGCCCGCCCCGAATCAAGGAAGGTTGCGTCATGGCCAAAGTTGATCCCCTCGTCCAGCAGTTCCTCGCCCAGAAGACAATCGCCGTCGTCGGTGTCTCCGACAAGCGCGAGACCGGTTGCAACGCCAACTACCGCAAGTTCAAGGATGCCGGCTACACCGTCTTTGCCGTCAACCCGCGCCTTACCACCTTCGACGGCGCGCCCTGTTACCCCGACCTGGCCGCCATCCCGGAGAAGCCCGACGCCGTCTTCATCCTGGCCCGGCCGCAAGTGACCGATCAGATCGTCCAGCAGTGCGTCGAGCTGGGCGTCAAGCACGTCTGGATGCACTGCATGATGGGCGTCAAGCCCGGCGCGGCGGCCAGTATGACCAGCGTGTCGCCGGAAGCGGTCCGCCTGTGCCACGATAACGGCATCGCCGTCATCCCCGGCACGTGCCCCAACCAGTATCTGAAGCCGGACTTCGGTCACCGGCTGATGCGCGCCCTCTTCGGTGCGCTGGGCAATCTGCGGCTGAGGGACCCCGAACCCCGACCGGTCGAGCGCGTGGCCCACTGACCGGGCCGGGAGGCGGACGATGAAACCGATTCTGGTGACCTATGCCACCATGGCTGGTTCGACGGCCGAAGTGGCCCAGGCTGTGGCCGAGGAGATCGAGCGGGCCGGGCTGGAGGTCGACGTGGTGCCCATCGACACGGTAGGCGACCTGGCAGGCTACGCCGGGGTGGTCGTCGGCGGGCCGATGATCATGGGCTGGCACCGGGAGGCG
Source organism: uncultured Ardenticatenia bacterium (assembly GCA_937858165.1). Classification (GTDB taxonomy): domain Bacteria; phylum Chloroflexota; class Anaerolineae; order Promineifilales; family Promineifilaceae; genus Promineifilum. The sequence continues at coordinate 1,912 of CALLZA010000074.1, read as the reverse complement.
CGCCGCTTCCTGAAGGCCCACCGCCGCGCGCTGCAACACATCCCCCTGGCAGTGTTCGTCACGGCCATCAGCCTGACCCAGCCGGAGGAGCGGGTGATGGACGGCGTGCCCGTCTTCGTCGACGAGAAACTGCCCAAGCCACCGGCGCAACCCGGGCGGCTCTCCTTTCGCGAGCGCTACGCCCAACTGCCGCGCTACGTGCGGCCGATCCTTGCCGCCGCCCGTCCGGCGCGGCCGGTCAGCATCGGCCTCTTCGCCGGGCGACTGGAGTATGGCCGGCTGAAGCCGTGGGCCGTCCTGTTCGTGATGGGCATCATCCAGGCCCCGGCCGGCGACCGGCGCAACTGGGCGGCGATCCGGGAGTGGGCGGCGGGACTGCCGGCGGTACTCTCTCAGGAGGTGCCCAGAGCCGACATGGCCGCGGTTGCTCGATGATCCTATATAGCTTGTGACGAAACTCGTGTATGATTCTCCTCTCTGTGGCTAACCCCACGCATCGTCTGATCGCATCAAGGAGAATCACAACGTGACAACGCAGATGATAAGTGAAGCTGGACAAGCGGACGCGCTGGAGACCGCCGTGCTCGCCGGAACGTATGGCGGCACGAATTTGATGGTCGAGGGTGACAGGACGTTGGACGCCGCCGTCGAGGTGGCCGACGTCGGCATTGGGCAAATTGCCCGGGGCACGGCCAAAGCCACCCAGGGGGCAGCGGCGTTGCACTCCGCCGATCGGCTCGGCCAACTCAGCGAAGTGGTGGCGCTGGCCGGGGTCAACGACATTGCTCAGGGCGCGGATCTGCTGTCCACGTCCGAGGATATCGATCTGCTGGCGGCCGTCGTCGGCGTCATGGGCGAAGAAGACCTCGACCGCGGCCTGCAACTGGCGCGCCTGGCCGGGGAACTGGCGATGGCCTCGCGCGTCGTGACCATCCTCGACATGCCCATTCTCGCCCACTTTCTGGCCGACCGCGGCGAGCAGTTGCAGGATTTCGCCGTCGATCTGGTGTTGCGACTCAGCAGCATGCGCGCTCTTGCCGGGGCTATCGCCGATACCGGCGCGATTGTCGGCGAGATGGGGGCTGACGAAGCGGCCGAAGGCTTCACCCGTCTGGCGGTCGCCCAGACGGCGGCGCGGGCCAGCGAGCAGATGGCCGTCGAGGGCATCGACCTGATGGCCGAGGGTGTGGACCAGGCGGCGGAGGGGATTGGGCTGGTGGACGCGGCCCGCGGGATCGCTGCCGGCGGTATCGACGAGATCGCCTCCGGCGCGGCGGAACTGGGGGCGGCCGAGACGCTGGACGAGGTCGCCCGGGCTATTCAGGCCTGACCCATGGCCGGGCTGCCTTCACTATTCGTTGCCGAGGAAGCACCAGCCCTGGCCCAATAGCGGAAGGAAAACCGCAGATTTCGCAGATTGCGTTTTATGAATCTGCGGAATCTGCGGTTTCTTTCCAGCCGTTTAGATCGGCGCTTGTTTCCAAGAATCGCCGGCGCAGATCAGGCGTGGGCATCAAACACACATCCTTGCGAGGTTCTTAGCTTTAGATGGGCCGCAACCCCGCCTCAATACTCGCCCGCTGCCCCTCCAGAAACGGCGGCAGCGCCAGCGCCTCGCCCAGGTGGGCCGGGTCTTCGTCCGACGCGAAGCCGGGGCCGTCGGTGGCCAGCTCGAACAGGATGCCGTTGCTGATGCGGAAGTAGAGCGACTTGAAGTAGAAGCGGTCGATGATGCCGCTGTGGCGCACGCCCGCTTGCAGCAGATAGCTGCTCCACGCCGCCTGCTCGGTGTCTGTCTCTTATACACATCTGACGCTGCCGACCAGCGATCTAGTGTAGATCTCGGTGGGCGCCCTCTCATTAAAAAAAAAAAACAATCAACCAAACCTATGCACGAGCCTATGCATAGGTG
>CALLZA010000073.1 GCA_937858165.1 uncultured Ardenticatenia bacterium | reverse complement strand
TATTGTGAGCGATACTGGGGCGGGGTTGGCTGGGACGGGGATCCGGCGGAGCGCCTCCGGCCGCGCGCCACGGGAGAAGAGGGGGCGGGGGCGGCGCGGCGGGGGGTGGGGCGCCACCCCCCCCCCCCCCCCCCCCCGTCGGGTTACCCCCGCGGGGGTTTCAAACCCCGCCGCTGCCACACAAAACCCGGTTGAAACCGGTTGAAGAGCGGATGCCCGTTCCCCAACCGGTTTCAACCGGGTTTTGCTTGGCAGGCGTGGGTTTGAACCCACGCGCTGTGCGACCCACGCCCTAGAATCTAGAATGGTGCCTCAGGCCCGAGGTCGCCAACGTCATAGATGCCCCCCGGCTCCCGAACCATCTGCGGCCGTGCCCCTTGCCGCGCAGCCTCATCATCCCCCTCGTCCTCATCGTCCGCCCGCTCCAACCTCCTGTTCGGGTTGTGCGGCCGTGGCCTGAGCCACCAGGGCTACCAGCCCTACTTGCAGGCAATGCTCCAGGGCTTTTCGCGCGGGCGCGCCGGTGATCTGCTGCTTGAGACGGCTGAATACGCCGTTGGCGAATTCCTTGCCCAACGCGCTGAGAAACCCGGCCGAGAAGGGGTCCATGGATGCCTCCTGCAAGTTGCCGCGAGACGACGACTCGACCCTATTATAGTGAGAGCCGGCGCGTGGGCAATTGACCGGGTCACAAGTGAGTCTTACAATATTAGATACAGGACGCTGGTGAGGAACTGACTACGACTGAACGCGACGAAGCGGCCGGATTGGTCGATCTGGCCGAGTTTATTTCCCTTCTTAAATCTGCGAAATCGGCGTAATCTGCGGTTTCCTCTCTGCTTCTTCCACCCCCAACCGCGTACTCCCCACCGCCAACCCCAACACCAGCCAGAAGATCGTCACCGCGTGGTGGAAGTCCATGTTGAACAGGTAGTGGTCGAACACCCCGGCCACCAGCGCCCCGACGAGGGCGGCGTGGAGACCCAGCCAGACCGCGTCGCGCCGCTCGTCGGCCCGCAGGACGCGGCGGTGGCGAAAGGCGTAGGCGAAGACCGTGCCCACCACGCCGAAGAAGGCCAGCAGCCCCAACAGCCCCATCCGCCCGGCGATGGTGAAGTAGACGCTGGCCACGGCCAGATAGACGTCCACGTCCGGCGCGCCGGCGAAACCGACGCCGAAGATCGGGTAGCGGCCGATGAGGATGAGCGCGTCCTTGTACTCGCCGAAGCGCATCTGCGTGGCCAGATCGGTTCCCTGGAACCCTTCGACGAAGCGGGCGATGTAGGCCTGGGTGATGGGCAGAAACAGCAGTAGCAGCGCGGCCACAGCCAGCCACGGCAGCAGCCGCCGGTAGCGCGTCAGGGCCACGAAGCCCAGCCCGGCGGCCAGCCCCAGCATCGCCCCACGCGAGAAGGTCAGGATGAGCGCCACCACGACCAGCCCGGCGATGAGCCAGACCACTGGGCGGCGGAAGAGGGGCCGCTTCGTGACCACCTGCGGCCCGATCAGCGCGCCGATCATCAGCAGCAGGCCACCCAGCGAGTTGGGATCGACCGACGTACCGATGGCTCGTTCGCTTAACTCCGGGTTCTCCTCGATGTAGCGGATGACCCAGCCGCCGGGGTAGCCGAGGCGGGCCAGGGCGTTGAGGGCGTCGTTGGCTGTGGCGTCGGGCAGCAGCCACAGGGCGATGGCCACGGCCGCCGCCGCCCCGCCCATCAGCAGCAGGAACTTGACCAGCCGCTCCAGCCGCGGCCAGGTGCGACAGTAGTCGATGACCACCAGCACGAAGCCCAGGCTGAGCAGCAACTCGGCGAACTTGCGCAGCAGTGTCGGCGTCAGCGGGCCATTGGCCAGGCCAAAGATGAAGGCGAAGACGGCGACGATGATAAACAGCAACAGGGGCAAAACCACCGGCGCGGTGACCAGGTCCCGCTGTCGCCCGGTGACGATGCCCATCAGCCAGACGAGGACGGCCGCCCCCAGGGCGAAGTCGAGGAACGTCGGCGTCAGGCCGATGTCGAACGGCAGCGTGGCGAACGGCAGCAGGGCGACAACGGCGATGACGGCGAAGAAGCCCAGCTCCAGGTTGCGCAACACCAGTACCGCGGCCAGCCCGCCCAGGGCCACCGCCGCCCCGGCCACCGGCCCGCCGAAGCCGAGCACAACCCCGGCCAGGATGGCGACGGCGCCCACCAGCAACCCCAATCCTAACGGCGATCGCGTTGGGTTGAGCGCAGGGGAGCGGGGGAGCGGGGGAGCAGGGGAGAAAGAGACCTTTACCGACGTCTTCTCCCCTGGCCCCCTGCTCCCCTGCTCCCCTGCGCTTCGTTCAACCGTCATGGCCCATCCACCCTGATCAACGTCAACGTCAAGAAGTCCTCCGTCAGCCGCCCGTCGGGCGTCACCAGTTGCAGCCGGTCGAACTGCCCCTCGGCCGGGCTCGTGTAGAGGCCAACAATAAGCGGGTAGGCATCGGGCGGCGTCGCTGGGTCAATGGTCAGGGGCAGACGCACTTCGTAGACCTCGCCCGGCTGCCAGCCACTCGTCGGCGTCGGCGGCGCAACGTCGGCCGCGGCGTAGCGCGTCGTGTCCGGGCCGACGACCTGGGCGAAGAGGGTGAAGTCGGCTGGCAGCGGCGCGCTCGGCCGCCAGATCGTCCGCAGTTCCAGCCCCTCGCCCGCCGCCACGCGCCGCGGCTCGACGGCGAAGCCGACCAGCTCCAGCCCTGTCTCTTATACACATCTCCGAGCCCACGAGACCGTACTAGATCTCGTATGCCGTCTTCTGCTTGACAAAAAAAACACAAAACGCGAGTATACCCACCCTCACACACCACCAGCACAATGAACTCAATACAGCACGGAAACACCATCAACTACAACGTACAAATATAGACAGCGTGCAACACATACA
>CALLZA010000072.1 GCA_937858165.1 uncultured Ardenticatenia bacterium | reverse complement strand
TAGTTGAGTAGCTTTTCGGTTAGTTTATGTGCTTCTATCGTCTAGTCGACTGATCGTGTTTTAGGTTGTATCTGTTTATCGTTTCGTTGTTAGGATTTTTTGTTATTATTTGTTGTATGCATGCTTGAGATGGGTTTCGCTTTTTGTTTTTCAAGCAGAAGACGGCATACGAGATCTAGTACGGTCTCGTGGGCTCGGAGATGTGTATAAGAGACAGCCCCAGCTCTTTGGCGCGGCTGACGGCCGCCCGGCGATTATTGACGTTGAGTTTGCTGAAGATGCTCTTGGTATGGGTGCGAACCGTGCTTAGGGCGATCATGAGTTCCCCGGCGATTTCTGGCCCGGAAAGCTCGGTTCTAAACAGGCGAAGAACATCAAGCTCACGTTCGCTTAAAGGCTCGACAAGGCCGCCGTTGGCCGATTTCGTCGGTGCAACCCTGGCCGGCGAAGCCGTAGGGGATCCGTCGTCCAGAGCCAGGAGTTGCTCGCGCGGAAATGCCCCGAGCAGTTTCGCGGTGTAGGTGGGCAGGATTTCACGCCCGGTCGCCGCGCGCAGCAGCCGTGCCATCGGCCGGCCTTCGTCCACAAACAGGCGAACATACCCTTCCGGCTCGGCCAGTCTCAGGGCGCGCTCCAGCGGCGCAAGAGGATCGGCGAGGTTGTCCGATTGGGCGTGGCTCAGCATCTGTAAGGCCAGCGCCTGCAACATCAGGAGTTCGATGACACTGCCCGTGCGCCCGCCCTCTTCGGCCGCGGCCAGCAGGCGTTCCAGCAGCCCAAGCGTCTCGCGGAGGGCGCTGTCGGAAGCGTCGCGCTGGTGCTGGGCCATCCTCACTCTGACCAGCGTCATGTGTTCGTACTCGCGCAAATACTCCAGCTCGTCCCCCGCGGACAGCCCCTGTGCCCTTGCCCAATCCACGGCCTTATCCAGGTTGCCTTGCGCCGCCTCTATCCTGGCCCTCAACGCGGCGACCGGGCGCACATTGGGCGAGAAGTCGCCCATGTATAGTCGCTCCGCCTCGTCGAGAAGGTCAAGCGCCGCGTCCAGGTCGCCTTGGGCGGCCTGGATGCGCGCCATCACCACCCGCCGGCGATAGGGGTTTTGGGCCAGCGCCTTTAAATCACCAAGCTCGTCGCTGCTCACCAAGTGCTGCATGGCGGCATGAAACTCGTTGCGCTCACGGTGTATCTCGCTTATGCCGACGAGCATATCCGCTGCGCCCCGCAACATCGGCCGACCCTGTTCGGCCGCCAACTGGAGTCCCTGCTCATAGGTGTGGCGCGCCTCGCGAAGCTGGCCTTGTACAACCAGAATATCGGCCAGAGCAATGGACAGGCCGATGGCGTCGGAGGTGTGCCCGGCCTTTAGAAGCGTTGCGATGCTGTCGGCATACAACCGGCGGGCCGCATCGAGATTTCCACTCGTCCAGCATGCAAGCCCCAAAAGCCCTATTGCCCCTCCGCGAACCAGGTGATCATCCTCCGGCACGAGGTCAAGCGCCCGCCGGGCGTGTTGGATCGTATCTTCTACCTTCCCCAGCATTAAGGCCTGTCCGCTCCGGTGCAAGGCGATCGAACCGGCTAGACGGCGAAAATCTTCGTCGTCCCCAACGACCATCTTACGGGATGAATCCTGTGACTGGTCAGGGCTGGCAGTGGTCAGAGCCGCTTGACCCATCCCCTTTTCGGCTGCCTGCAGCCAACTCTCCACCCCTTCCAGTTCGCCGCTTTGTAACAGTGTCCCGGCGTACGCGTTGCAGAGCACAGGCCGTTGACGGATCACTGCTTCGGGCAGACGCTTGAGCCAGCCTAGCAGTGAAGCTTCCTGCCTGCCCCGGCGTATGACCGGCACAGCCAGTTCAACCAGGCCCGCCGCTCGCTCAAAAGCTCCGCCGGCCAGCGCGTGATGAACCGCATCGGGCAGGGAACTGTTCTGCTCGTACCACTCGCTCGCTCGCCGGTGCAATGCGCTGATGTCAGCGAGCTGTTCCGCTACCAGATAAGCGCGGAGGACTTCGGCAAAGAGGTGGTGATAGCGATACCAGTGACGATGATCATCCAGCGGAACGACAAAGAAGTTGCCGCGCTGCAGCGCTTCCAGCCTGGCGCTACCTCCTTCCTGCCCGGTAACCGCATCGCACAGCGGGCCATTCAACCGATCAAGAATAGCGGTCTGGAGCAGGAAATCGCGCACCGGTTGAGGCTGGCGTTTCAGCACCTCTTCCACCAGATAATCCATGATGTAGCGGTGATTTCCCACGAAGGCCCGGATGAATCCGGAAACATCGTGTTGCGTGTGCATCGACAGCGCGGCCAGTTGCAGACCGGCGATCCAGCCTTCGGTGCGCGTATCCAATATAGCCACGTCTTCCGCTGAGAGGTCCAGGGCCATTACCCGGTTAAGAAATTCGGCCGCCTCTGCTGGCGTAAAGCGTAAATCAGCCACACGCAGTTCGGTCAACTGATCGCGGGCGCGCAACCGCGCCAGAGGCAGATTTGGATCCTCACGGGTGGTGATGGCCAGATGCATTTGCGGCGGCAAGTGTTCCAGCAGGAAGGTTACCGCATTATCAACCGCTTGGGAGTCAACCACGTGGTAGTCGTCAAGGACGAGGATAAAGCTATCCTGGGTGGCGGAAATGTCATTGATCAGTGGGGTCAGAATCGATTCCAGGGGCATGGGTGGCGAGGAGTCTAACGCGGGCAATACGGCCGCCCCGATTTCGGCTGCAACTGTCTGCAAGGCAGTGATGAGATAGGTCAAGAAGCGGATAAGATCGCTATCTTCCTCATCAAGTGAAAGCCATGCGGTCGGCCGATCGCAGCCTTCAACCCACTCGCTGAGCAGCGTCGTTTTGCCAAACCCGGCGGGGGCGGAGATGAGAGTCAATCTGTGATACAGGCCTTTGTTCAGT
>CALLZA010000071.1 GCA_937858165.1 uncultured Ardenticatenia bacterium | reverse complement strand
TCTATGCATCTGTCACTGAACTTGCTTCTTATTGTGTTGTCTGTTCGTATCTTATGTGTTTTATCGCTCTGTACGCCTCACTGTGTCGCTTTCCTTTGTTTTTTTTTTAATGATACGGCGACCACCGAGATCTACACTAGATCGCTCGTCGGCAGCGTCAGATGTGTATAAGAGACAGAGCCACGTCTGCCCCAGGCCCAGCACATCCAACAGGGCCAGCGTCCACCGGCTGATCGGCCCGCTCAGCACGCCATCAAGCCAATCGACCCACGGCGCGGACAGGTCGATCGTCACCTTGAACACCAGCCACATCGCCGCCAGGAAGAGGGGGATGCCCAGCCAGCGGTGGGTGGCAAAGCGATCGATCCGGTCGGAAAGGGTCGCCGTCTCGCCGCGCTCAGCCCGCACGGCGCGGCCAACGAGGTCGTGAATCCAGGCGTAGCGCCGGTCGGCCAGAATGGTGTCGGCGTCGTCGCCCAGCGCGGCTTCGAGGCGGGCGCGGGCCGCAGTTGCCTCCGCCAGCAGCGCCGCCCCGTGGGGCAACAGGCGCAGGCGGCTGACCGCTTCGTTGTCGTCTTCCAGCAGCTTGACGGCCAGCCAGCGCGGCGGCCAGTGGTGGCGCGCGTCCGGGATAGTCGTGATGGCCACCAGTAGCCTGGCGATCTCCGCTTCCACCACCGGGCCGTAATCGAGACGAAACGGCGGTGGCGGGGCGCTCTTGGCGGCGACGATGGCCGCTACGGCCCGGTCGAGGCCGTCGCCACGGCGGGCGGTGGCCGGCACAACGGCCGTGCCCAGCGCCGCGCTCAGACACGCCAGGTCGAAACTCAACCCCTGCCGCGCGGCCACGTCCATCATGTTCAGCACGACGACGCCGGGCGTCTCCAGCTCCAGCAGTTGCACCACCAGGTAGAGGTTGCGCTCGAGGTTGGCTGCATCGACTACAGCCGCCACCACGTCCGGCCGCTCATCGAGGATAAAGTCACGGGCGACGACCTCTTCCAGCGAGAAGGCGCTGAGGCTATAGGCGCCGGGCAGGTCGGTAATGCTCAGCTGCACTCCACCATGGATCAGCGCGCCAGTCTTCTTCTCGACCGTCTTGCCCGGCCAATTGCCGACGTGCTGGCGCGCGCCGGTCAGGGCGTTGAAGAGCGTGCTTTTGCCGGCGTTGGGGTTGCCGGCCAAAGCGACGGAGATGGCGGCCGCAGGGGTTTCAATGAGGACGTCCATAGGGCAGAGCAGGCGAGAAGTACGACGATATGACCAGCGTCACTCATGGGCCGGTGGCTTCTGATTCATCTCCACCCACAGGTTATCGGCCAGTTCGCGGCCCAGCGCCACGCGCGAGCCGCGCACTGAGACGAGCATCGGCCCGCCGTTGTCCTGCACAACGCGCAACTCGACGCCCGGCGTCAGACCCAGTTCCAGCAGGCGATGAACGACGCAGCGATCAACCTGAAGGCAGCGCAGACACGCCGTCCTGTCGCGCGGACAATCGGACAGTGGCAACAGACCGGCGGCCAGCAGCGCTTGCACCCGCTCCGTAGCGGCGACAGGCTGCGATCGCCGGTTGAGAAGCCGCCGGCCATTGTCGGTTGACAGGAGTAAAGCGAGAACGATGCCCACAGCCAGCACAAGGCTGAGGGGGATCCAGAACGCGGGGGTCATGCGGGTTCCTCCAGGAGCGGGCGAACGTAAATGTTGGCCGCCGCTTCGCGACCGATGTGGCGGATGCCCGCGGCCGTCAATAGCACCAGCGGCCCCTGGAACGGGGCGATCTCGCGCAACGTCACGCGCTGGCCGGGCAGCAGGTCGAGTTCGGCCAGGTAGCTTAACAGGCCGTCCGTTTCGGGGTAGACGCGGACGACGACAGCCGAACTGCCCACGGGCAAGGTGCCCAGTGGTCGATCGGCGGTGGCGTCCGTCGTGGCCGGAATGGGGTTACCGTGGGGACAGGTGGCCGGGCGACCGAGGTAGGCGTCCAATGCCTCCGTCACGGCGGGCACAGTGGCATGCTCCAGCCGGCAGGCGAAGTCATGGACTTGGTCCCACGGCAGGCCCAGCCGCTCGAACAGGAAGCACTCCCACAACCGGTGGCGACGCACCACTTCGGCGGCCAGTTGCTGCCCGTTCTCGGTCAGGGCCACGCCGCGATAGGGCTGATGGGCAACAAGCCCGTGCTCCTGCAGGCGGTGGACCATCTCCGTGGCCGAGACGGCCGAGACGCCCAAACGGTCGGCCAGGGCGGAGATCGGCGCCAGCGCATCCGGCCCGGCCAGCTCGCTGACCGTCTTCAGATACATCTCGGCGCTCTCATTGAACGATTCGTGCTTCATAAGGCGTTGCACCCGTTCCAGCCGCCAAGGCAAAGGTGTGCCGTGGGACGACTTTTCAGGTCTACCTTATGATACGGGGTTGGCTCTCCCGTCAACAGTGACATCTGTCACCCGCCGGGGTGACATCCATCACGAGATTGACCGCGCTCAGGGGGTCGGCGGGTCGAGGGGCAGGTTAGCCGACGGCAGATCGTGAATACCGTTGCCCTCGTATACCTCAACCGCGGCCAGGTGGACGGCGTTCAGCAGGGCGTTGACGCGGCGCAGCAGCCGCAGGTTAGCCTCGGGCCGGATATTGGCCGTCTCCGGCAGTTGCAGCGCCGTTTCGATCAGGCTATCGCGGAAGAACATCGACGCTTCCAGCGTGGCCCGCAACGACAAGCCCTGTTCCAGGGCGTTGTGGGCTGTCTCTTATACACATCTGACGCTGCCGACGAGCGATCTAGTGTAGATCTCGGTGGTCGCCGTATCATTAAAAAAAAAACACACAAAAAAAAAAACAAAGAAGCTACCAACTAGAAATACAAAAGCAAACAAGCACGAGAACAAGAAGACAGAGAATAACAAGACAAGCAG
>CALLZA010000070.1 GCA_937858165.1 uncultured Ardenticatenia bacterium | reverse complement strand
CGTTTTGATGTGATAAGGTAGACGTATATGTGAGGACATGACGAGGCCGTACATGATGTGTTGTGTGTTTTTTCAAGCAGAAGACGGCATACGAGATCTAGTACGGTCTCGTGGGCTCGGAGATGTGTATAAGAGACAGGCGCGGGCGTGGGCGAGACGGGCGTGGCCGAGGGGGCGAAGGGCGGCAGGGCCGTCACGGCCAGGGTAGGTAATGGGCCCGCGTAGAGACGTTCCGCCGGAACGTCTCTACAAGCGGCCAGAGCCAACAGCAGGGGGATGATGCACCACGACAGGCGCGCAAAGGTGTCGCCCCGCGCCGGCGGGATCAATCCCGCCGCTGTTAGGCGAAACCTGCTGAAGCAGGTTGAGAGCCACGCTCGCCAGGGCATCATCTTGCAGAGTGAACGGTTCGCTCAGGGCTCCTTAGAACCCCTGATAAATCCACTGCGGCGCGCTGTCGGTGGCCACGATGAGCAGCAGCACGGCCAGCAGACAGAGCAGCACGGCCAGAAGGTTTTCGCGGGTCAGCAGTTTCATGAGTAGGGGTTAGGGATTAGGGATTAGGGATTAGGGGGCCATCTCTTGACCTAATCCCTAATCCCTATCCCCTAATCCCTGCTTACTGGCTCTCGCCGCACCAGCGCCACACCCCATCCTCCTCGACGGCGCGATAGGCGGCCAGGGGGAAGGTGGTGTCCTCGGTGCCGTAGGTGGCGACGATCTGGCCGGTGCAGCGCACGGTCTGGGGCGAGGCCGCGGCCGCGTTATCGGCGGCGCCGCGCATCCCCTCGATGCGCGCGTCGGCCACGCTCTCGAAGGGGCGCAGTTCGCGCTCCAGCACGGCCTCCATCTCGCTGCACAGCCCGGCGCGGAGGGCGTCCTCGTCACCGGCGACCTTGGCCGTCAGATAGCTCTCGACGGCGCGGGCGGCGGGGTCGGCCGCCGTCTCGTCCCCGCCCCCACCGCAGGCGGCCAGGGCGAGCAGGATCAGTAGCCATAACAGACTGAGTTTGCGCATAGGTCTCTTCCCCTGATTCGGTGTTGTTCGACGGGCATTATAGCGTAGATCGGGTGGAGAACGGAATGGCACGCTGAGGGACGCTGATTTCACGCTGATCAACGCTGCTCGGAAGCGCCAGGCAGCGTTCATCGGCGTCCAAATCAGCGCCTATCAGCGTGCCACGCTTCGTTGACGCCTGCCCACTGTTGGGGCACACTTGGTCCATGCCGGATCAGGAGGATCGACGCCGGTCACCATGAACCAACCCGCCGACATCCGCCGCTTTCTGATGGCGTTCTTCAACGACGAAGAACTCGATACCCTCTGCTTCGATCACTTCCCGGCCGTCCGGGCCAACTTCACCGTGGGCATGACCAAGGATCAACGCGTCAAGCTGCTGGTCGATCACTGCCACCACCATGGCCAGTTCCAGGCCCTGTCTGACGCCCTGGCCCGCGAGCGGCCGGAGCAGTGGAGTGGCCGGTGGTCGGCCACCCCCGGCAAGCCCGGCCCACGCATCTTCATCTCCTACGCCCACGCTGACGCCAAGCTCTTCGTCGACCGGCTGGAGGCCGATCTGCGGCAACGCGGTTTCATCGTCTGGCGCGATCTAAGCGACATGCCCAGCGACGGGCATGAGATGAGTAGCGAGCAGTGTTACGCCATCGACACCTGCGACCGTTTTGTGCCGGTCGTCGGCCCTGCGGCATTCGACCGGCTGGCGGTACAGCAGGAGTGGGCCTACGCGCGGCGCAAGTGCACGGCCATTACTGCCGTCTGGCGTTTGGGCGACGGGATGCCCGAAGATTTCGGCCGCTATCGCTACTTCGACTTCCGCGAAGATCAGCCCGGCTACGACTACACCGCCACGTTGGCCGCCCTGGCCGACAAGCTGCGGCAGGTAGCCCAGCCGGGCGAGATTCGCGGCGACTGGCGCGAGCCGCCCGACACGGCCATCCCCCGCAAAGAGCTGGCCCAACTGGCCGGATTATTGCGCGACGTGCCGGCGATGTCAGTCACCGGCCGGGCGGCCGTCGGCGCGGTCCACGCCCCCGGTGGCCTGGGCAAGACGGTGCTGGCCGGGCTGTTTTCGCGCGATTGCCGCACGCGCTGGCACTTCCGCGACGGCATCCTGTGGGTGGAGGTCGGCCGCTTACCCGGCGTGACCGAACTGCAACTGCGCCTCGGACGCCTGCTAGGGGACACGGAGCCGGACGCGGCCGGCAACTATCGCACCCCGGCCGAAGGGCGCGACCGGCTGGCGGAACTGCTGGGCCGGAAGTGGGTGTTGATCGTCCTCGATGACGTTTGGGACCATAGCCACGTGCGCGACCTCATTGTCCCGGCCGACAACTGCCGCTGGCTCATCACCACACGCATGGTGACGCTGGGGACGGCGCTGGGATTAGCCCCCGAGCGCGTCATTCCGCTTGACTACCTGTCCGACGAAGAGGGTCTGGCCCTGATCGCCGCTGTTCTGGGCTGGATGGGTTCAGACCTCCACCCGGAGCAGGCTGCGCACCGGGAGATCATGAGCGAATTGGGCGGGCACGCGCAAGCCGTGGCCGTGGCCGCCGCAATGCTACGCCCGGCGGGGACGCTCACCCCGGCGCGCTGGCTGGAGCGTTTCCGGACGAAAAAGGAGCGGGGAAACCCGCTGAGCGAAGTTGCGGCGGTGCAACTATCGTTCGAGGTCAGCTACGAGGAGTTGGACGACGCCGATAGGCGGCGCTTCCGGGGACTGGGTGCTTTCGCGCCGGAGGGCAGCTTTGGCGTCGAGGCGGCCATGGCCATATTCGAGGACGATCAGGAGGCGGCCGAGGACGGTCTGGCGCGACTGGTGGCCCGCTCGCTCCTGTCGCGGGCCGGCGACGGGCGCTATAGCCAGCACGCGCTGCTGCGGGCTTATGCGCTGGCGCTGCTGCGGGTGGCGGAGGGCGAGGCGGCGGCGCGGGGGCGACATTTTGGCTATTACGCCGGGGCTGTCTCTTATACACATCTCCGAGCCCACGAGACCGTACTAGATATCGTATGCCGTCTTCTGCTTGGAAAAAAACACGCGGTCTGATCCAAGTACATGACGCCGGTGCTGTACATGGAGATACGCGTGACGGCTACTTGCAACCA
>CALLZA010000069.1 GCA_937858165.1 uncultured Ardenticatenia bacterium | reverse complement strand
TTGGTTGTAGAATTGTGCTGACGTTAACAGTTCGACGGTGTGGTGTGCTGTTCGCTGAAGAGAATGAGTGACGTGAGTTATGTTTGGGTGTGGTTTTTTTTATTACAAAGGAAAAGGCGGAACACGATATCTAGTCGGGTGGCGGGGGCGGGGAGATGTGAATAAGGAAAGGGGTCGTGCCCGCCGATGACGGCACGGGTACTTACACTGCGCCGGCAACGGCCGACACCGTGCGCCTGGAACTACAGGTGGCCGGTGGCGCTACGGCCGGCCGGGTCATCTCCAGCCATACGATCAGTATTGTCCTCCCCAATGGTGTCCGTCTGACGGAGGTGCCTGGGTCGCCCCCCGGTTTCACATTTGCCGGGCCAACGCCGGCCGGTACCTGGGGCGTCGGCTTTCAGGCCAATGTCTTCGTCAATCCGCGCGATGTGTCCTTCCAGGGGGTTGTGTTTGGCGAAGGAACGGTGGTAGGTGTGGTAACGCCACCGGGTAGCTTCCTCTCGCCCTTCGCCGGTGCTGTGCATGCGGTTAACACCTTTGGCCCCGCTCATGGCGGCAACGCGACGACCGGCACGCCCGTCAGTCCACCGGTAGATAACATCTTCAACACGGGGCTGGCCCCCAGTGGTTCCTTCTTTGGTGTGCCAACCTGCGGCACATCCGATTTCCTGTGGGCCATTCCCTGGGAATTCAGCGTGGCCGGCGGCGCGCGCACACGCTTCACCACGGCTAACCATCACGTCACGTCCACCTTCTTCTGTGACGGCACGATCGAAAAGGGTGGAGCCGGCCCGTTCTGCCGGCGGCTGAACGGGACAACCTGCTAGGGCTAACTGAGGAGATATGATGACTCAAACATCGCCCCATGAACCGGCTGCACCGCGGCCAGCCGGCGGTTGGTCAGCGCCAACCGCCGGCCTAGCCGGGCGTCTGCGCGTTGAATTTGAAGACCTTAGGCCCGGTCTGCGCCACGCCGTCTATCTGGAGTTGCGCAACCACGGCTTCATCCCGGTGGCCGTTGTGAACCAACCACAGACCCAGGCCGCGCTTCTGAATGCAATGGGCCAGCCGGTCAGCCCGTCCCAACTGGCGCTAAGCGGCCCAATTCCAGAACCGCAATGGGCACTGATTCCGCGCGACGCTTACATCGGCTTCCGCATCGATATGCACGCCCTTGGCCTGCCGGCCGCAGACCAGGGCGTTATCCTTCTGGCCGTCGGCAGCCAGAGTTGGACGCTCGAACCCGGCGTTTACAAGTTGCGCGTAACAGCGCTGTTCACCCGGGATGAACGCGGCCCGACCGAACAGTGGCGCGGCGAACTGGTCTTGCCGCCGGTTGAAATCGTCGTCACCCCGGCAATGCTGGAGCCAGGCCGTTCAGAAGACACGTCAACGAATTAAACTATGACCACCTTTCCCAACTCCCCTCGCCTTCTCAAAGGCGCGCTCGTCGCCATCGACCCGCTGCGGCCGATGCCCACGGTCATCGTCTTCCAGTACAACCCGGAGACGCTGACCCGGCGCATCGAGGCGCGCACGTCCGGCGGCGACGCCGGCGGCGGCAGCGACCGCACCGAGGTGCTGCGCCTGGCCGGCCCGCCCAAGGAGACGATCACTCTGGCAGCCGAGATCGACGGCTCCGACGAGGTGGGCGGCCTCCACGCCGGTCGTCTGGCGACTGGCATCTACCCGACCCTGTCGGCGCTGGAGCTGCTGCTCTATCCCGCCAGTCGCGTGGTTGTGGCCCATGCGGCCCAGGCCGCGGCCGGTGTGCTCGACATTCTGCCACCGGAAGCGCCCCTGGTGCTGTTCGTCTGGGGCGCGGAGCGGGTGCTGCCGGTGCGGCTGGAGAGCTTCAGCATTACCGAGGAGGCCCACGACGCCCTGCTCAACCCGGTGCGGGCTAAGGTCGATCTGTCGCTGCAAGTGCTGAGCGCCCACGACTTCAAGCAGTCGCAGCCCGGCTTCAGCCTGTTCATGGCCCACCACATCGCCAAGGAGCTATTGGCCTCATCCAACGTCTTTAACAGCGTCCAGAGCCTGGGCGCGGGGCTGAAACTGCCCTAAAGGAGCGCGAGACTATGTTCCCGGTCACCAGCCGCTACGCGACCGTCGAAACCGCCAAGCTGACCCTGCCCGATGGTCGCGAGATCGTCTATCTGCGCCGCCGCTTTCCGCCGCGGGTTGCCGCCGTGCCGCTGGCCGAACACCTGGTGACGGAGAGCGACCGGCTCGACAACGTCACCGCCATCTACCTGGGCGACCCGGAGCAGTTCTGGCGCGTGTGCGACGCCAACAGCGCCCTGCGCCCGGCGGAGATGGAGGAGGACGGTCGCCGTATCGTCATCCCGTCCGTCACCGGAGGCGCGGCGTGACCATCCTGAACCGAGGGTTGCAACTGCTGTTGCTGGTTGGCCGCACCGTGCCGCGGCCGGTTTCCTATGACGTGATGTCGGCCTTTGTCTCGGCCGAGGTCAGCGACAGCACGACGCAAGCCAACGTCTTCACCCTGACCTTCACCCTCGGCCGCAGCCCCGTGCTCGACTATCCGCTGCTGCGCGACAACGTCTTCGCCCCGCTCAACCGGGTGGTCATCGCCGTGCAGTTCAACGCCCTGACCGCGGTGCTCATCGACGGCAAAGGGCATCAGTATCACGACGGCCATGAAGGCACTAATGCCTCATGGGCCGAGGCGCAGGTCGTTGCTTATGAAGACCGCAAGGGTGACCTGCTTGCCACGAGCGATGCGACGGCAGCCTACGCTCTGGTGCTTCCCCGGGTGGCGCTGGTCCGGCGGTCCGTCATGTTCCTGAAGCCGGACATCCTCCTTCTCCTCGACAGGATCCGGTGTGACGGTGACGCTGTGCCGGTGCAGCTGCGCTTCCAGGCAGACAACTTCGACGGCAAAGGGTCCGTTGCACTTCTTCCGGCCGGCTTCCGGATCGTCCGCCCCTCTGCGACGCTCGAGGCTGCAACGTATGGCTCCACCGCGCCGTCATACAAGACAGGCGTGCTTCCCGTGCCGGCCGACCATGGCATCCATCCGTTCGCAGAGGCAGTGTCGACCGCCGCCACGAAGAACCACCCCCTTACCGACCGCACCGCAGCCGCAAAAAGCGAGAA
>CALLZA010000068.1 GCA_937858165.1 uncultured Ardenticatenia bacterium | reverse complement strand
GTTTACCGGTGGTGATTGACGCATTTGTGATACGTTTTTCACTATGCTGTCTATCTCTCGCTCACTCTTGGTGCTGTGCATATAGCGCGCTAATGTAGTACTGTATCATAGCTATTCTTCATGTGATTATCTGTTATTTGACGTTGTGCTACGTTCCCGATTCTGAGTGTTTTTTTTTTCAAGCAGAAGACGGCATACGAGATCTAGTACGGTCTCGTGGGCTCGGAGATGTGTATAAGAGACAGCACCTGAACCAGCCGCCCCGCGCGATAGCCCGTCTCCTCTTCCAACTCCGCCTGTGCCCGCGCCACCAGGTCGTCGTCGCTCGCCTCCCGTTTGCCGGCGGAAATCTCAAGCAACTCCTCCGCCACGACCACGCGCTGCTGTTGCACCAGCAGGACGCTCGGCCCCAGTGTGGGGTGGAGGCCATCGCCCGGTCGGGGCAACAGCAACGGCACGATAGCCACACCGCCGGCATGTTCGACAATGTCAAAGGGTACTGCTTCGCCGTTGCCCATCTGCACCCGCCCGCTTTTAACGGTCAGGATGCTGCCTTCATAGACTGTTTTCTTGTCGATCCAACGCGCCAATAGACGCCCTCCTTACCGATTTACCCCGATGAATGGAAGTTGGTTGCAGTTGTGTCGCGGCTTGAATGGTACGGCCGCTACTTTCTTTAGGCAACTGCCAGGGAGTGGGGCGCCGTATCGACGTTCGGTGTAGCGCGGGTGGCGTAGACGTAGCCACGGCCGCGCACGGACAGGATATGGGCCGGGCGACCGAGCGTCTGTTCAATTTTGCGTCGCAGGCGGTGGATGGTCACTCGTAGCGTGCCCTCCGCCACCGGCCCGTCGGCCCAGACCTGCTGCAAGAGGTACTCCTGGCTTAGCACGCGGTCGCGGTGGCGCAACAGCAGGCGCACGAGTAGCGCCTCGCGGTCGGTCAGGGGGACGAACTGGCCGTCCACCTCGACCAGTTGCTCGCCGGAGCCTGGCTCTACGGCCGGCTGGGGCGACCCGCGATGGGGCCGCCGCAGACAGCGCCGCACGCGGGCCACGACCTCAGCCGTGTCGGCCGGCATGGCGATGAAGTCATCGACACAATCCTCCAGCAGCATCGCCGCCCGTTCATGCAGCACCTCGGCCGCCAGGGCGATGACCGGCACGTCGTCGCCAAGGTGGATTTCCCGGCACAGCCCCAACTCAGCCTGCCAGGTCGTCTCGCGCGCCGCCAGCAGCACCAGGTCGGGCGGGCCATAGCGGCCGACATGCTGACGCCCCTCGGCCGCGGTCACGACGCAGACGACCTCGTAGCCCGCCTCCTCCAGCGCGGCACACATGACGTCTCGCTCTGTGCTATGATCGTCAATTACCAGGATGCGCGCTTCCGCCGCTCTCATCGCCACACTCCTGTTTCCTGACGCAGCCGGGCCGGCAAAGAAAAAAGCCCAGCGCGTAACGCGCCGGGCTTGGCTGATCCTAGGAAGATGATGGGCAGAGACGTTCCGTCGGAACGTCTCTACAGCGGGGCGGCGATGATTAGATCTGCTGCGCGGCCGCGTTTTCCTTGATTACCTTGTCCAGCTTACGCTCGACCGAGCCGACCTTCTTGGTCATGGTCTCGATCTGCTCAACGGTCGGCAGGTGGACGCGGGTCAGAACCTGCTCGCTGTACTTGTCCAGCGTCTCGTTGGCCTTCTTGACGGTGTCCTTGGCCACGGTCTGCGGCATCTCGACCAGCTCGTTCACCCGGTCACGGTTCTCATGGGCCATCTTCTCGCCCCGCTCCACAAGAGTGTGGCGATAGTCCATACCCCGCTCGACCCACTTCTGCACGTTTTCCTGAACGACGTCAACGACGCCCAGCCCCATGTAGAAGCTTTCCCGTCCGAAACCCACGACCTTGTCGACCATGGTCTTGCTGTTCATAACTTCAACTTGTTCAGTCATCTCAACTTTCCTTGTTATAGTGCCACTAGCACCGATTCACATAGTTAACGCATTGCGTCATAGATGCGAATACTATAACGCAATGCGTCATCATTGTCAAGAGGCTGGACAGAAAGTGGATGACATCTGAGCGATACCTTAGCGCCGCCGGTTGGCGATGGTGATGTAGTAAAGAAGTTGCAAGACCGCCGTGACGGCGGCGGCAATGTAGGTCAGCGCGGCCGCACGCAAGACGGCGTTGGCCCCGCGCCGATCCTCGCTCGAACTGAGCAGCCCGGCTTCGCTCAACAGGTTGATACCGCGCCGGCTGGCGTCGAACTCCACCGGCAGCGTCAATAAGGAGAACACGACCATCAGGCCGAAAAAGAACACCCCTAGCCAGAGCAAGCCGCTAATGTTGAGGATGATGCCCGCCAGGATAGAGAGGTAGGAGAGCGTCGGGCTAAATTGCACCGCCGGAATCAGAAAGCCGCGGGCCTTGATGAGTGCCGAGCCGGTCTGATACTGCTGCACGTGGCCCAACTCGTGGGCGGCAATCGCCATGGCGGCGACGCTGGGCTGGGTGGCTGTGCCCTGCGAAAAACGTACGACATTGGCCCGTGGGTCGAAGTGGTCGGTCATCTGCCCCGGCACCACCTGCATGACGATTTCGTCAAGCGGTGTGCGGTCGAAAAGCACCTCTCCCACCTGCGCCCCGGTCAGGCCGTTGGCATTGCGCACCTTGTTCCATTTGCCGTATGTGCGGCGCAGATACATCTGCACCAGGAACGAGATGAGCAGCGTGGGCAGGGCGATGAAAATGAAATAATTCATGTCGAAGAACATGACGACGATCTCCTCGAGGATGGGGCCAATGGCGGCTCATCCATTTTGCTCATGGTAGTACATCCGCGCCCCAAACGCAAGGACAGCCGGAAGAAGAGCTCACACAAAGCACGCCAAGAGACCTCTCTTTACAGTCTTGGCGTGTCTTGCGTGCGGTCGGCCGGGCTGCGACCGTGGCCTATCTAGTGGCGCAAGTCATTGATAGCGTCGCGCAGGGTAAGGGCGGCGGCGCGGGCAGCCTGGGCGAAGTCGACTCCCGCCGAGGCGTAGAGCACACTCCGCCCAGCGTTGATGACCGGCCCCACGGCGTCCGGCGCCTGGCCCACGGTCTGCCCGTGGGCCACGGCCGCACCCAGGTCGCCGCCCTGCGCGCCGATGCCGGGAATGAGAAAGCTGGCCGTCGGGGCCAGCGCCCGGGCCGCGGCCAGTTCGGCCGGGTAAGTCGCGCCGACGACGAAGCCGCAATGGCCGTCACTCGTTGTGGCCCACTCGCTCGCGGCGCGCAGCACGTCGGCCGCCAGACCGCCGACGCCGGTCAAATCTCCCTGGAAGCGCTGTGCCCCCGGGTTAGACGTACGCGCCAGAACGTAGACCGCCTTGTCCGGCCACCCGGCCAGCAG
>CALLZA010000067.1 GCA_937858165.1 uncultured Ardenticatenia bacterium | reverse complement strand
TTACTTTTGGATATAAGTTGTCATTCGTTGACTTTGTACTCTACGTTTAGTTTGTTTTTTTCAAGCAGAAGACGGCATACGAGATCTAGTACGGTCTCGTGGGCTCGGAGATGTGTATAAGAGACAGGGCACGAGCTTTGAGCTGCATGACCCGTTGGGCGGCACGCGCTGTGTCCTGCCGATACCCGAGGACATCGGCCTTGAGGCCATCGCCGGCGACAGCGTGTACTTCCATCAGCGCGACGTGGACGCGCAGACCATCATGGTAGCTCGCGTCGGCCCGGACGGCGTTGTGGAGACATTGCCAGGCACGCAAGGCGCGGGCGACACCTACTACCTCCAGCAGTTCGCCGTCGCTCCGGACGAGAGCCGGCTGGCGTGGAGTTCGGCTGCGCCAGAGAGCGCCGATAATCCAATGGCCCTGGTCAGCACGCTGTGGATTGGCAACGGCGATGCCGGTAATCCGGTTACCGTCTTCGAGGGCATGGCGGTGGGCGAAAACCGCATCGCCACGCCGGTGCGCTTCACGGCTGATGGCCAGACGCTCTTCTTTACCTGGCAGCCGATGGGTCTTGGCGGTGGCTGGAGCAGTTTCGTCGGCCGCTATGACAACCTCTATCGTGTGTCGGTGACCGGCGGCGAGCCGCAAAAGGTTTTCGATTGCGCCGATCAGCAGCTATTTCTGTGCATCGGCGACTTCCGCGACGATGGCCTGCTAGCCTATGTCGATCAGGCGCGCGCCATCCGCGTTGGCGGGCCGGACGGGGCGGAAGCGGCCACCATTCCCACCGTCGATGACTACGCCGGCTACCCGTCGTTCAGCCCGAGTGGTGACCTGGTTTACAGCACGGCCGCGCTGCCGGCCGATAACTCGGCCGTGTTCGCCCCCGCGCCGGGGGCCATCTATCGCGTCACCGCCCCCTACACCGGCGAGCCGCAAATGGTGGCCAGCGCCGTCGGCCTGTTGACAGTGGCTCTGACCAATCCGTTCCTGGATGACCAGCACCTTATCGTCAGCTACGCCGAAGGAGAGATGTGGGGCAGCGCCGTGCTGGACACGACGAACGGCACGATTACCCGGCTGGAGCCGTGGCCCAACGCGTATCTGTCGGCCGTCTGGCCGGCGGCGGAGTAGGCGCTGCGCCATACCTGACAGCCGGTGGTCATGAGGTTGGCCCGTCCGAGGTGATCGGACGGGCCAACGCTGTCGTTTCCAAAGCCGGCCCGCCGCCTGGTGACCAAACCAGTCTGGGCACGTGACGCTTGACAGGGAGGCTATACTATTAGAACACTTGTCCGAACACCAGAGGAGCCACGGCCCTAGGGAGGTATGCAAATGGACGATATGCAGAAGGCGAGTATCTGGTATCAGTTTGGCGCTTCAATCGACTATCTCATCGAAACAATGGCCGCCTGCCCCGATGAGTTGTGGCACGCTTCCTTGTGGGAGCATAGCGAGGAGATACCGGAGTTCTCGCAGTTCTGGTATCGTGCCTATCACACTCTGTTCTGGCTCGATTGCTATCTCTATGGCACCGAGGATGGCTTCTTGCCCCCTTCCCCGTTCGAGCTGATCGAGCAGGACGATGATGGCCCGCTTCCCGTCCGGCCCTACACGCAACAAGAGCTTTTGACCTACGCCGCTGCCTGCCGCGAGAAGTGCCGGACGACGATCGACGCCCAGACTGACGAGACCGCGCGCCGGCTCCACAGCTTTCCTTGGGGCGAAGTTCCCTTCTTCGAACTACTCATCTATAACCTGCGCCACGTCCAGGAGCACACGGCCCAGCTAAACCTGTTTCTCGGCCAGAAGGTCGGGGCGTCGCCCGACTACCCCATTAAAGTTAGAGATTAGGCGCTGGGATTAGGGGCCAGTGGTCAGTTGTCCACTCTTCTCCCCAATCCCTGTCCCCTAACTTGCACAACCCCAAACAACTGCTACACTCCGCATGAACACTCCGTTCACAATGTGAACACAATGGAGCATCATGCGCCCACGCATCCAGCTTCTCGAAGATGCCCTCATTGACCGGATTCTGACCGAGGCCAAACACATTCTGGCCGAGGTCGGTATGGAAGTGCGCGGGCCGGAGTTGCGGCGGCGGCTGCTGGATGCGGGGCTGCCGACCCGCGCCGACGGCCGCGTTCTCTTCCCGCCCGACGTGGTCGAGCGGGCCATCGCCACCACGCCGCGCTCCTTCACCCTCTTCGACCGCGACGGCCAACCCTGCGCTGAGCTGGGCGGCGACAACGTTCACTTCACTCCCGCCAGCAGCGGCCTGAAGATCCTCGACCACCGCAGCAGCGAGACGCGCCTGGCGACGACGGCCGACTTCGTGGAGTATGTCCGCCTGGGCGACGGCCTGCCCCACATCGCCTACCTGGCCACGGCCTTCAGCACCAACGCCGACATCGAGCCGGGCGTATCCGATGCCTGGCGGCTCTTCCTGTGCCTAACCAACTCGCGCAAACCGGTCGTCAGCGGCGCGTTCACCGAGCACGGCGTCGGCCGCATGGCCGAGATGATGCAGCTCTTCCGCCGCGACCGGGCCGACCTCATCACCCGGCCGCTGTCCATCTTCACCATCACCGCCACGGGCATGTTCCGCTACAGCGAGGACTCGTGCCAGAACCTGCTCGACTGCGTCGAGTGGGGCATCCCGGTCGAGATCGTCCCGGTGACGCTGATGGGCCTCATCGCCCCGGTGTCGGTCGTCGGCGCGACGGTCTTCCACGTCGTCGACGTGCTGGCCGGGCTGACGATGGCCCAAATCGTGCGGCCAGGCGCGCCGGTGCTGTTCGGCGGTGCGCCGGCCGAGTTCCACATGCGCGCCGCCACGTCGCCCATGCTTGGCGTCCAGGCGTTGCGCCTCGACGTGGCCTACGTGGCCGTCGCCAAGTCACTGGGCCTGCCGACGCAGGCCTACATGGCCCTCAGCGACGGTAAGTTCCTCGACGCCCAGGCCGGGGCGGAGACGTTCGGCAGCGCCCTGCTGGCGGCGCTGGCCGGGATCAACTCCGTCTCTGGGCCGGGGATGCTCGACTTCGTGCTGACTTTCAGCCTGCCCAAGCTGGTGCTCGACGATGATCTGTGCGGCCAGGCGTTGCACTTCGTCCGCGACGTGGCCCCGGCCGACGACCTGCCGACGATGGACCTGGTGCGCGAGGTGATGGCCGAGCAGCACCTTATCACCGCCGCCCACACGATGGCCCACTGGCCGGCCGAACTGTACCTGCCTGCGCCCGTCACCGACCGCGAGAACCGCGAGAACTGGCAGCGGGCGGGCAGCAAAGACCTATTGACGCGAGCAGCCGACGAGGTCGAGCGCCGTCTGGCCACCTACGAGCCGCTGGACACCGACCCACTGGCCGTGGCCGAAATGGAACGGCTGATCACGTCCGGCATGAGCACGCCCGCCCCACTGCCGCCCGTGCCCGCCGCCCCGACCCGCGTCGCCCCCGACAGCGACGCACGCCGCCGGACACGACGCTTTGCACGATGAAGAATGATCCGCAGATTGGGCAGATGAAAGAAAGAAGACCTCACGCAAAGAACGCCAAGAGATAGTTCTTTTTGCGTCTTCTTCGCGATCTTTGCGTGAGGTCTTCTTAATCAACCGAATCTCCGGACGATAAAACAGATGAGCACGAGACAGGAACCAATGGCCGGCACGCAGTCCATCCGGCGCGCCGTAGCCTTGCTGGAGGCGTTCGGCGACGACCGCCCGGCGTGGGGCGTCAGTGATCTAGCCGAGGCTGTCGAACTCAACCGGACAACGGTCTACCGCCTGCTGACGGCGCTGGAGAGCGTCGAGTACGTCGCCCGCGACCCGGCCACCGACACCTACCGCCTCGGTTCCGGCCTCATCGCCCTCGGCGCGCGCGCCCAACGCTGTCTCTTATACACATCTGACCCTGCCGACGAGCGATCTAGTGTAGATCTCGGTGGTCGCCGCATCATTCAAAAAAAAAAAACCACATCAACACTCCCGACCTCAGACATAACAATACGAACACATATCTCAGAACACACAAAAAACACAACAAGCAGAGCATAGCACACACAG
>CALLZA010000066.1 GCA_937858165.1 uncultured Ardenticatenia bacterium | reverse complement strand
CGTGCGAGCTGAGTCTGGTCTTTGTCGGTTTCATGGCTCGTGTTGGTGCGGTTTTTCTGTTTCTGGTGCGGTTCATGACGCCTCGTGTCTCGTTGTTGTTTTTTTTTTTTTAAGGATGCGGCGACCACCGAGATCTACACTAGATCGCTCGTCGGCAGCGTCAGATGTTTATAAGAGACAGGCGCTTCATGGGGCACGCGGCGGTGGCGGTGCTCGACGGCGGCTGGCCGGCCTGGCTGGCGGCCGGGCTGCCGGTGGCGGCGGGCGAGGGGGATGCGCCGCCGGCACGCCTCTTTGAGGGCGGGGCGCACTTCGAGCAGTTGGCCGCGCGAGAGCAGGTGACTGCCGCGCCGCGTCTGGTGGATGCTCGCGCCCCGGAGCGCTATCGTGGCGAGACGGAACCGCTCGACCCAGTGGCCGGCCACATCCCCGGCGCGCTCAACCGGCCCTATACGGCTAACTGGGATGCCGCCGGGCAGTGGCGCTCTCAGGAAGCGTTGCTGGCCGAGTTCCTCGAGCTGTTGGGCGATACGCCGCCGGAGGAGGCAGTGTTCTACTGTGGGTCCGGCGTGTCGGCCTGTGTCAATCTGCTGGCCATGGCCCACGCCGGGCTGCCGGCGGGGCGGCTCTACGTCGGCTCGTGGAGCGAGTGGAGCCGGCTCGGCAACCCGGTGGCGCGCGGCTAGAGTTGGGCTACGATCGCTCACCGCCGCTTATCCGCACTACCTACTTGCGGTGAGCGTCTTTCGTATGTTACACTGCCCCCAGCTTGGTGGGCCAAATGGGCGCGGCTTTCTAAATAAGGGCGGCATTGGGCGGCTGTCCGGTCTCCATCCGGCTATGGGCGTTGCGTGTTCAAGGGAAATAGGAGAGTGATGATGGCAAATCGTGCAACCAACCGTACTATGCGTGGGCTATGGCTGACGGCCGTGCTTGTCGGCCTGCTGGCCCTGATGACGATGACGGCGCTGGCGCAAGACGCGCCGGTCGCGCCGGCTGCGCCGGCCAGTGCCACGCTGACGCTGGGCGCGACGACGACCCCGGCCGGCGGCCAGGACTTCTGGCTGACCGCGGTTTCGTTCCAGGGGTCATGGGGCAGCGGCGGCAAGCAGCAGGGGCAGTTCCGCCAGCCGCGCGACGTGGCTATTGACGCGGCGGGCAACTTCTACATTAGCGACCATCGCAACAGCCGGATTCAGAAGTTTAGCCCCGCCGGCAACTTCATGAGTATCATCGGCGCGCCGGGCAAGGGGCAGGGCAAGCTGCTGCGGCCCAACGCCATCGCCATTTCCGGCAATCAATTGGCTGTGGCCGACACCGACAACCACCGTGTTGTCGTCTACAACACCAACGGCGCGTTCGTGCGTCAGTGGGGGACGTTTGGCACGGCCGCCGGCCAATTCGATCGGCCCAACGGCGTGGCCTACGACGCCGCGGGTAATCTCTACGTGGCCGACACGTGGAACCACCGTATTCAGGTCTTCACCAGTCAGGGCGTCTTTGTGCGCCAGTGGGGCACGCTCGGCTCGGCCGACGGCCAGTTGCGCTTCCCCACCCATATCGACTTCGACGCCGCGGGCAGCCTCTACGTCGCCGACTCCAACAACCTCCGTATCCAGTTCTTCAGCGCCGACGGCGTCTTCCAGCGCAAGTTCGGTGTGACCGGCACCGCGCCGGGGCAATTCCGCTTTCCGGTGGGCATCGACATCGGCGCCGATGGCTTTGTCTATGTGACCGACACGTTCAATAACCGCGTCCAGAAGTACTCGGCTAACGGTGGGTTCGTGGCCCAGTGGAACCAGGTGGCGGGCAGCGGCACCATCTCGCGCCCCAACGGGCTGCTGATGGTGGGCAATCTGCTCTACGTCTCCGACATCGACGCCAATCGCATCCAGATCTATAGCCAGGCGACAGCTACGGTCGACCACGGCCAGCAAGTGCCGCTGACGCTGCCGGCCGGAAGCTACAGCGTCACCCAGGCTCCCAAGAGCGGCTGGACGTTCGGCAGCGCCACCTGCACCGGCGGCAACCCGACGGCCATCAGCGGCGGCGTGCGCCTGTCGCTGGCCGATGGCGCGGCGGTTAGCTGCACGTTTGCCAGCAATCAGTAAGCAGTGAACAGTGGACAGTGGTCAGTTGGATAGGTATTACAACTGACCACTGTTTACTGAACACTGACCCCTGCTTACTCCTTTCCCGCCTTTAATTGCGTCTGCAACTGAGTCAGCGCGGCCCAATCGCCGGCGGCGCCCAGAGCAGCCTGGCGGGGCCACGTGCCGGGATCGGCCAGACGGAAGCGTCCGCCGGCTGCGGTCAGTATCTCCCGCAGGCGTTCGACCGGTGTCTCCGCCAGCTGGCCCAGATCATTGATGCCGTGCTCGATGAGCGTGGCGGCGATCTTAGGGCCAATGCCCTCGATCAGTTGTAAATCTTGTGGCCGGGGCTCGGTGCCGCCTAACTGCACCACTGACGCGGCCAGGCTGCCGCGCTCGGTGGCGGTGCGCAGGGGGTTGCCGGGCGCGGCCAGGATGGGCGTGGCTACGGCTACCACCGCGCCATACGTCTGGCCCGTCTCGTCCTCAGCCACGCCGGTATAGATGCTGACGTCGGCGTCGGTGAACATCTCGCCCAGGTCCTCTTCGAGCGATTCGATCGCCCCCTCGACGGCCTCGCGCTCCAGTTCCAGCAGCTCATCTTCGTCGTCGATGGCATCGGTGACCATCACCGCTGTCTCAGCCGGGGCGTCGTCCGCTTCGGCCAGGCCGGTCGCCGCGCGGGCCACAGCCATAACGGTTGCCACGCTGTTGCCCGGCGTCGCCTCGTTTACCTGGGTGTAGACGACGACATCGACTGTACCCTCGCCCGGTTGGCCGTCGCTCAGCGCGGCGATGGCCTCGGCCGTGGCCGACTCCTCCAGCGCCTCAACCGCCTCTTCCGAAGCAACGGCCGCGCGCCGCAGAACGACGGCGGCGTCGATCGGTTCGCCGTCTTCGGGCCACGCCTCCCAGCCCTCACTCTCATCCCACTCATCGGCCTCATCATCCGATAGAGAGACAACGGCCATGTCCAGTGACGCCTCATAGGCGCTGCCCAGTTGCTCGGCCTCGATCTCCTCTTCCAGGGCGGCGACGAGTTCATCGAGGGCCACAGCCTCCAACTCGGCGGCCTCCAGCGGCGACAGCATCTCGCCGCCCATCGCCTCGGCGTCGGGGATCAGTTCGGCCAGCGCCTCGCTGCCGCGCTCAGCCCCCAGGTGGCGGCGGGCGTCGGCCTCAGCGGCGATCTCGGCCGCCACGGCGTCGATGACGTCGTCGAGTGTGCTTTCGGCCGCGGCGGCGGCTGCTTCGGCTTCGGCCTCGGCCACCAGCGCCGCGCCTTCCAGCAACTCCTGGCGAAGGGCCAGCGGTCGCACGCGGACGCCCAGGGCGTCGATGTACCAGTCGGAGCGGCCGAACAGGCCACTGATCTCATACTCCGGTGGGGCCATCAGGGCAAAGTCGCGCTCGCCCCCCTGGCCGCCATAGAGGTCGGAAACGCGCTTGTTCGTGTGGAAGCGCAGACCATCGACGTACCAGCCGCAGCGACCACTGATACCGATCAGGAACTCGTCGTCGTCCAGATAAAAGACGTGGTGGTTGCCGCCCAGCCCGCCGACGGGCACCCGGTCGACGGCACGGCCGTCGGCTCGCACGTACTCGAAGCGCACGGCGTCGATGACCCACTCGCAATAGACGTGAATGGCTGACAGGCGGGCGTCGTCGGGAATGTCATAGGCGTCGAACGGGTTGCCGCCCTGGCCGCCAACGGGCCCCAATTGCTTTGGCTCCATGCTGTTATCCTCCTAGATGTTGTTGCCGAGTCGATGGCGCTATTCTGACCCAATTTGCGCCGAGCGTCTATGCAGCGCGTCGTTAATCGGCCAGGACCCTGTCTCTTATACACATCTGACGCTGCCGACGAGCGATCTAGTGTAGATCTCGGTGGTCGCCGTATCATTAAAAAAAAAAACAGACAGACAACCCGAAAAGCCTGCACAAGAAGAACAAAGAACAATCTACACAACAGAA
>CALLZA010000065.1 GCA_937858165.1 uncultured Ardenticatenia bacterium | reverse complement strand
CCGCCCCACCCCGCGCCTCAGACACCCCCCCGCGCCGCGCCCCCGTCCGCGCGCCGGCGTGCTGAACGCGGGGGTGTGCCGGCCCGGGCTGTCCCTGACCGCCGTGCTGCCCCTCAGCCTGCTCTCGCCCACCCAGGCGCAGTTTACCCAGGGGCTCTCGCGGCTGGCGGGGCTGGCGCTGGGCCTCGGCCGCTACGCCCTGCCGCTGATCAGCGGCGCGGTCGGCGGCTACCTCGTCCTGCGCGGCATGGAGCAGGAGCCGGAAGCACCCACCGCGCGCCTGGTCGGGCTGGGCGTCGTCTTTGTCGTCTTCCTCGTGCTGGCTTCGCTCATCGTCTACCAGCGCGACGAAAGCTATGCCGACCTATACGCCGTGGCCCGGGCCGGCGCGGGCGGCGGCTACGTCGGCTCGGTCGTCGGCACGGCGCTCGGCCGGCTGCTGGGCGGGCCGGGGACGATTGTCACCCTGGTCGTCGTCGGCGCGGCCGGCGGCGTGCTGCTGTCCGGCCTCAGCCGCGAGCAGGTGGCCGGCTGGTTCGAGCGCGAACCGCGGCTGTCGACCGGGGCCGAACCGGCGGCCGACGGCCGGGCCATTCGCATCAATCCCGGCCGCCAACCTTCGACCGCCGACCGCCGACCGCCGACCGCCACGCAACGCCCCTCGGCTAATGATCAGCCAGCCCTACCCCTTGGCCCGGCCGTGGCCCTGAAACCGGCCAAAGAGCCGAAGCGCGAGCGGGGCAAGAAAGCCACCGAAGCCGTGCCGCCGCCCATTTTCCTCGGCGTGGACGTTTCGGCCGCCCCCACGGAGGTCTTTGGCGAAGGCCCGACCGCGGGCAACGGTGGCTCCGTCTGGACGCTGCCTCGCGTGGTCGATGTGCTGGAGTCGGGCACCGACGTGGACGTGAACAGTGCCGGCATCCGCGAGCGCGTGGAGGTTATCGAGCACACGCTGGACAGCTTCGGCGCGCCGGCCACGGTGGTCGAGATCAACCAGGGGCCGACCATCACCCAGTTCGGCGTCGAGCCGAACTACGTCGTGCTGCGCGGCGGCAAGCGGACGAAGGTCAAGGTCGGCAAGATCGCCAGTCTGGCCGACGACCTGGCCCTGGCCCTGGCGGCGCGCTCCATCCGTATCCAGGCTCCTGTGCCGGGCAAGGGGTACGTGGGCATCGAAGTACCGAATAGCGCCAAGGCGCTCGTCTCGCTGCGTGACGTGATGGAGTCGGATGAGTACGGCAAGGTGAAGTCGCCGCTGAAGATCGGCCTCGGGCAGAACGTAGCCGGGCAGCCCATCGTCGCCGACCTGGCGGCCATGCCCCACATGCTCATCGCCGGCACGACCGGCTCCGGCAAGTCGGTCTGCGTCAACGGGCTGATCGCCTGCCTGCTGGTGCAGAACACGCCTGACGACCTGCGGCTGGTGATGATCGACCCCAAGCGCGTCGAACTGACCGGCTACAACGGCGTGCCCCATCTGGCCGCGCCGGTCGTGGTCGATATGGACCGGGTCATCGGCACACTGCAATGGGCGTTGCGCGAGATGGACAACCGCTACAAGCTGTTCGCCGGGGTCGGCGCGCGCAACATCACCGAGTACAACAAGAAGACGCGCCGCGACGGAAATACCAACAAACTGCCCTACATCGTCATTATCATCGACGAGTTGGCCGACCTGATGATGCTGGCCCCGGAGGACACGGAGCGCAGCATCACCCGGCTGGCGCAGATGGCCCGCGCCACGGGCATCCACATGGTCATCGCCACGCAGCGGCCGTCGGTCGACGTGGTTACCGGCCTGATCAAGGCCAACTTCCCGGCGCGCATCGCCTTCGCCGTGGCCAGCAGCACCGACAGCCGCGTCATCCTGGACACGACCGGGGCCGAGCGGCTGCTGGGCCAGGGCGACATGCTGTTCCAAAGCCCCGACGCCGCCGCGCCGGTGCGCCTCCAAGGCTGCTTCGTCAGCGACGGCGAGTTGCAGAAGCTGATCAGCTACTGGCAGACGGCGCGGCGGACACAGTTCATTGGCGCGACGAGTGACGAGCGACGAGTGACGAGTTCAGAGGGGCCGGTTATCTTGCCGTCGCCCAACCTCGATAGCGCGCCGACGACGGTTTCGCCCACGTCGCGCACGCGCCCGGGCCGGGCGGCCGACGTGCCGCCACCGGTCGTCCATCTGAACCCGCCGGAACCGACCGGCGGCCCGCCTCCGCCACAGCGGCGCGCACCGCAAATTCCAACGGCGCCGGCAGGCGGGGAGATTAGGAATTACGAATTAGGAATTCCGAATTCAGAGCGGCCGGCGGGCAGCCCTTCGCAACCATCCATGACCCATCCGGCTGACGGCATCACGCAGCAGCCGCTGTGGGAAGCGTTGCAAGCGATGGACGACGAGGCGGGCAACGGCAACGGCGAGGACGACGACCTCCTGCCGGAGGCCATCGCCCTGGTGCGCTCGCTCAACAAGGCGTCCACGTCCCTCTTGCAGCGCCGCTTTCGCATCGGTTACACCCGCGCCGCGCGGCTGATGGACGCGCTGGAAGACGCCGGCATCATCGGCCCGCCAACGGGGACGAGCAAGGCGCGCGAGGTGTACTCAGCCGACGGCGCGCCCTCGCCCGAGACGGTCGAACCGGATGTGCCGGACGAGCCGGACGACGGGTCGGAGTGAGCCATGCGCAGCTTGGATGGTACACACGCCAAGGCTGCCGGCCAAGGTCGTCTGCTGCATCCGCAGCCTCAAATGCGGACGAGAGTACCCTAGACCACAACAGGTTATAGAAGGTGCCAGTCGGTCTCCCGGCGGCCGAACGATTTCCGATCCGACAATTTCGGGCAACGATTGTCGGACGCGGCCGTCGCCTTGATGGTATGCTGCTCCTTGTTAAAGAAGGTAGACCGTGAGTTCGCTCGAAAACATGAACCAGGCCCTGGCCTACATCGAAGAGAACCTGGACGGCGACATCGACTTCGGGCAGGTTGAGCGGCTGGCGCTGGTTTCGGAGTATCACTTCCGCCGGACGTTCTCCTTTCTGGCCGGCATCAGCCTGTCGGAATACATCCGCCGCCGCCGGCTGACGTTGGCTGCCTTTGACCTGATCGACGGCGACGCGCGGGTGATCGATACGGCCGTCAAGTACGGCTATGGCTCGGCCGACTCGTTCGCGCGGGCATTCTATGCCCTGCATGGCGTGATGCCTAGCTCCGCCCGCGCCACCGGCCAGTCGCTCAAAGCGTTCCCGCGGATGACCTTCCAAATCACCATTCAAGGAGTGAGCGAAATGAACTATCGGCTCGTTGACAAGGAAGGTTTTGCTATTGTTGGACTGATGCAGCGGGTACCGTTGATCTACCATGGCGTCAACCCCCACATCACCGCCATGTGGCAGTCGCTGAACGAGGAACTGATCGCAACGCTGAAGGGGCTGTCGAACGTCGAACCATTGGGGCTAATCAGTGCGTCCACCAACTTCTCTGAGGGACGACAGGATGGGGGCGAACTGGATCACATCATCGGCGTGGCCACGACCCGCGATCAGCCGGAGAGCCTGGTGCGGCTGGACGTTGCGCCAGCGACGTGGGCCGTGTTCGCGGCCGTCGGCCCCTTCCCGGAGACGCTGCAAAACGTCTGGGGGCGCATCTATGCCGAATGGTTTCCGTCGTCGGGCTATGAGCTGGCGCCGGGGCCGGAGATGCTGTGGAACGAAAGTAAGGACACGCTGTCGCCAACCTACCGCAGCGAGATTTGGATTCCCGTGCGCAAGGTCAAGGCGTAGACAAGACCTAGACCTGACAGGCCTCGGAAGCCCTGTCAGGTCTAGACGGCGTTCGCTTCATAGCTTTTTTAGCCCTTCCCGCCTAAAATTACCTGACTGACCCGCTGGCTTACTGAATACTGACCACTGACCTACTTTCCCAATCATGGCTCACCTCCAAGGACAAGACCGCGCCGACTACGTCCAAGACATGTTCGCCCGCATCGCCGGGCGCTATCACACCATGAACCGGCTGCTCACGTTCCGCCAGGACGTGCGCCGGCGGGGGGACGTCCTCAGCCAGGGGACGTTGCC
>CALLZA010000064.1 GCA_937858165.1 uncultured Ardenticatenia bacterium | reverse complement strand
CGATTGGTTGTTGACTGTTTTTTTTTTGTAAGAAGCCGGCCCCCCCCGGAATCTACCGTAGATCGCTCGTCGGGGGCGCAAGATGTGTATAAGAGACAGCTCAGGGGGCAATCGCGGCCGACCAGCTCCGGCTCCTTGCGCAGATCGAGCTTTGGCAGCGCCGCGTCGGCCACGTTCAAGTTCTGCTCGAACTGCCGGTAGAACGCGCCGATAACCGGCACCCACGGCTTGCCCTCGGCGATCTCATCCAGTTCATCTTCCAGCCGGGCTGTAAAGTCGACCGACAGCACGTCCGGAAAGTACTGGACAAGCATGTCGTTGACGATAGCGCCAATCTCCGTCGGCCGCAGTCGCTTCTGCTCCTGATCAACGTAGCCGCGCTGCTGAATGGTCGAGATGATCGACGCGTAGGTCGAGGGGCGGCCGATGTTGTGCTCCTCCAGCGCCTTCACCAGCGACGCCTCGCTGTAGCGCGGCGGCGGCTGGGTGAAGTGCTGTTCAGGTAGCAGTTGTAACAAGTCCAGATCTTCTTCGGCGCGCAGGTCGGCCGGGATTTGCGGCCCGTCCCCCTCGGCCCCCTCCCCTTCGTCCGGGTCTTCCTCGGCGCCGTAGACGGCCAGAAAGCCGCGAAAGGCCAGTGTCGAACCGGAGGCTCGAAACAGGTAGGGGCGCTCGGCGGGGGGCGTCGTCGCCGGCCCAGCCCAGATGTCGGCCGAGACGGTGTCGTAGACGGCCGGAACCATCTGACTGGCGACGAACCGCTCCCAGATCAGCTTGTATAGCCGGAACTGCTCCTTCGACAGGTGGGCCTTCAGCGCTGCCGGCGTGCGATCGACCGACGTCGGCCGGATCGCTTCGTGGGCTTCCTGCGCTGTCTTGGAGCGCGTCTTGTAAACAGGCGGCTTCTCCGGCACATAGTCGTTGCCGAAGGTGGCGACGATGAAGGCGCGGGCTTGCTCCTGCGCCTCGCCGGCAACGGTGACGCTGTCAGTGCGCATGTAGGTGATGAGGCCAACATCGCCCTCGCCGACGTTGACGCCCTCATACAGCTCCTGGGCGATACGCATCGTGCGCGTCGTACCCAGCCCCAGCCGGCGCGACGCCTCCTGTTGAAGCGTGCTGGTCGTGAACGGGGCTAACGGCCGGCGAATGCGCTTGCTCAGGTTGACCTCGCCAACCTGCCAGTGCGCCTGTTGCAGCGCCGCCACGTGGGGCTGCACGGCTTCCTCGCTGCCCAATTCCGGCTCCGCGCCGTTCAGCCGATGCAACCGACCGATGAAGAACGGCCGGCGGCTGCCGTTGTTGCCGGCCACCGCCCGGAACTTCGTCTGGCTCAACTCCGCGCCGATCGTCCAGTACTCCCGCGAATCGAACGCCTCGATCTCGCGCTCGCGCTCCACCACTAGCCGCACGGCCACGCTCTGCACGCGCCCGGCCGACAGCCGCCCCTGCACTTTGCGCCACAACAGCGGGCTGAGCTGATAGCCAACCAGCCGGTCGATCACACGCCGCGCCTGCTGCGCCTCGACCCGATCCATGTCGATGGCCCGCGGCTGGGCGAACGCGGCGCGAATGGCCGGCTGGGTGATCTCCTGGAAAACGACGCGCTTGGTGCGCGCCGGGTCCATCTCGGCCGCCTCAAGTACGTGCCAGGCGATAGCCTCCCCCTCGCGGTCGGGGTCGGTCGCCAGAAAGATCTCGTCGGCCCGCGCCGCGGCCTCCTTCAGCTCCTTGACCAGCGCCCGCTTCTCGTTGGGCACGCGGTACTCCGGCGCAAAGTCATTGTCCACATCAACGCTGAGCCGCGACTTCAGCAGGTCGCGCACGTGGCCCAGGCTGGGCTTGACGACGTAGCCGCGGCCCAGATAGCGGCCAATGGTCTTGGCCTTGGCCGGCGACTCCACCACGACCAACTTGCCGCCGCGCTCGCCGCCGTGGCCGCTCGGCTTGCTGGCGGCGGCCTTCTTGCCGCCGACACTCTTCTTGGCCGTCGCTTTCTTAGCCGGTGCAGCCTTCTTGGTGGTCGCGCGCGGCGCGACGACCGGCTTGGGCAGCGTCTCATGGGCCGCCGTGCGCCCTTGCTTATAGATCGTGCCGCCGCAGACGGGACACGTGCCGCGCGTGCCCGGCGAGCCGTTGGCCGCCCACTCCGGCGACGGATTGCGGATAATGCGCTTTTCTTTACACTTCAGGCAATAGCCCTGTAACTCTTCGTTGCTCATGCTTGTATTTCGTCCAGCCGCGCCCCGCTGGACGCGACACAAGGCCGGTTGCCTCGTTAGCTAAAGGCTTCCAACTCAGTGCCCTGCAACCCATTGATCATGTCTTTGACCAAGGGAATGTTGTCGCGATGGACTACGAGAATCGCGTCATCGGTGTTGACGACGATCATCCCCTCCAACCCCACGGCCACAACCAGCTTGCGCGGCTCATAGTTATAGATCAAACAATCCTTTGACGCAGTGTCAATGACCAAACCTTTCGTCACGTTGGCCGCAGGGTCGGGATTGAGCGCCTCTTTCAACGCATACAGCGTGCCCGGATCGCTCCACCCCATCTCGCTATGCAGCACCAGTGCCCGCTCGCGATCGACGTGGGTCAGCACGGCATCGTCGAAGTGAATGGCCTGCATCGCCGGGTATACCCGTTGCAACGTGACCTCATAGTCGGGCGTACCAATGGTCGCCTCGATTTCGCCCAGTTGCCGCCACATCTCCGGCGAGAAGCGCTCATAGAGGCCTCGAATATAGGCCGGCGTCGTGACAAAAAAGCCAGTGTTCCAGACGTGGCTGCCTGCCGCGAACATCTCACGGCAGCGCTCCAGCGGCGGCCGATAGGTCAGCGACTCGAAGCCGTAATAGGGCAGATCGCCGACGCGCCCGGCAAACTCGCCCAGGCCAATCCAGCCCAGGTTCTCGTTGGCAAAGCGCGGCGTCTCGCCAATGAACAGAATATCGGCCGTGCCGTCGGCGATCAGCGCCTCGGCCGCCCTTAACAGGGCAACAAACGCCGGAACGTTCTCGATGTAATTATCGCTCCACAGAATCGCCACCGGTTCATGTTCGCCGTGCCGCGCCAGATGGGCCATGGCCAGGCCCACCGCCGGGCCAAGGTCGCGTCGCGTCGGTTCCACAAGAACATTGTCCGCCGGCACGCGCGGCAACTGCTGGCGCACAATGGGCAAGTAGCGCTCGTTCGTGGCGATGAAAATGCTGTCAAATCCATAGGCTGGCGCAACGCGATCGACGGCCAGCTGCAACGTCGATTCATCGCCGACGATCGGTTCGAACTGCTTCGGGGAGCTTTCGCGGCTGATGGGCCACAGACGACGGCCGGCGCCTCCGGCAAAAATGACGATTTGCATAGCTCTTGCCTACTCCCCTGACTCCTCTGGGCCATCACTGTCATAGACGGCCTCAGGCTCGCGCAGCCGCACGTAGCTCATCCCGCCCGTTTGCTGCACCATGCCCTTGAGTTCCATCAGGGTCAGCGTGCTGCTGACCAGATAGCTAGGCATACCGGTCAGACGGCCCAGATCATCAACGTGGAGCGGCTGCGACGACAACTGTGACAGGATGGCCGCCTCTTCGGCCGACTCCGGTAACGCCACCTGCGCCGCGGCCTGTTCGCTCGCCATACGCAAGTTGAGTTCCTCTAGAACGTCCTCGATGCCCATCACCAGCTTGGCCCCCTGCTGGATAAGCCGATTGGCGCCGACGCTGACCGGGCTGTTGATATTGCCCGGCACGGCGAACACCTCGCGATCCTGCTCTAGCGCAAACCGGGCGGTGATGAGCGCCCCGCTACGCTCACCTGCTTCGACGACCAGCACACCCAACGACCTGTCTCTTATACACATCTGACGCTGCCGACGAGCGATCTAGTGTAGATCTCGGTGGTCGCCGTATCATTAAAAAAAAAAAAACAAAAAAACCAAGGGATGACCGCAACACTGAGAGGAGAAGAGAGACATATATAGATCACTAAAACAGACCATACATATACAACACACAAAAGAGAGACAGAAGACGAGAACAAGAAAGAACAACCAAACGTATGCAAAATATCG
>CALLZA010000063.1 GCA_937858165.1 uncultured Ardenticatenia bacterium | reverse complement strand
CAGGTGGTGGTGCAGGCTGACGTGAGGGGGGCCGACGAGAGGCGTCAACCGCTGCGAGTGGGTGGCACTCGGCGCGGCCCTACAGGCGGGCGTGTTGGCCGGCGACGTGGCCGACGTGCTGCTGCTCGACGTGACCCCGCTGAGCTTGGGCCTGGAGACGCTGGGTGGCGTGATGACCACGCTCATCCCGCGCAACACGACCGTGCCGACGCGCAAGAGCGAGACGTTTAGCACGGCCGAGGACAGCCAGACGGCGGTCGACGTCCACATCTTGCAGGGCGAGCGCCCGTTGGCCAAGGACAACAACACGCTGGGCGTCTTCCGGCTGGAGGGCATCCCGCCGGCGCCGCGCGGCATCCCGCAGATCGAGGTGACGTTCGACATCGACGCCAACGGTATCCTGAACGTGACGGCCAAGGATCGGGCGACCGGCCGCAGCCAGCAGGTAGCGATTACGGCCAGCACCAATCTGAACGAGGCCGAGATTCAACGTCTGGTGCGCGAGGCCGAGACCCACGCCGCCGAGGACCAGCGTCGCCGCGAACTGATCGAGGCGCGCAACGCCGCCGACCAGGTCATCTACCAGACGGAGAAGAGCCTGGCCGAGTTGAACGGCAGCGCCGCCGGCGGGCGGGGCGAGGTGGACGCGCAGATCGCCCAGTTGCGCGAGGCACTGAACACCGAGGACACGGCGCGCATCCGCCAGTTGACTGAGGCGGTGCAGCGCGCGGCCATGACCCTGGGCGAGGCGGCCTATCGCCAGCAGAGCGCCGAGCAGACCGGCGCTACCGAGCAGACCGGCCGCGACGAGGATGTCGTCGAGGGCGAATACGAAGCGGCCTAAGACCTCACGCAAAGAGCGCCAAGTAGGCAAAGAGCGCAAAGAAGAAGCTTGTCTTCTCTTTGCGCTCTTCGCGTTCTTGGCCATCTTTGCGTGAGGCTCTTCCGCTTTCGACAAGAGGCGACGCCTGGGCTAGAGTATGGGCCGAGGAGAACGAGACGATGATCCTGACCCGATCGGCCCGTTGTGCCCTGTTGGCCTGGCTGTCGCTGGCGGCCGTGGCCTGCACCGATAGTCGCGCCACCCCCACACCCGTGCCCACCCGCCTGCCGCGGCCGACACCGACCGAGCCGATTGGCCTGTTGCCCTCGCCGACGGCCGAGATGACGGCCACGCCCGAAGCGACGCCGACGATCCCCGCGCCGGTGGAGGCCAACGCCCAGAACCTGGTGCAATCGTTCATCGACGCCCCCTACCGCGTCGTGGCTGTGGCCAAGAGTCCCTACGCCCCCTACTCGCTCATCGTCGCCAACGAGCGCGCCCCGGCCGACTGCGGTAGCCCCGACGACCCGCAGCGCTGCGCGGCCGACGACACTTGTGGTTCGCTCTACACCGCGCCGACGTGCTTCTTCTTCGTCGAGCCGAGCTTCGACGCCGCGGCCGATCCGGTCACCCGCTACGTCGCTCGCTGGCCAGAAGCGCCGACGCTCAGCGGCCTCGTCACTGACTCGCTGCGCTTCGTCGATGCGCGCACGGTCGAGTTCCGGGCCGCCGGTGGCGATGGGGCATACGCCGTGCAGGAAGTGTGGTGGCTCGACATTGTGACCGGGGCACTGGCGCTGCAGAGCCGGGTGGAAAATACCGGTTGAGCGAGTATGAACCAACAACGAGCCGAGACACAGACGAGTTATGACCGCATTGCCGACGAGTACGCGCGGCAGATCTATGGCGAGTTGGCCGGCAAGCCGCTGGATCGGGCGATACTCGACCGCTTCGCCGAGCGGCTGCGGGGGCGGGGCGTGGTGTGCGATATGGGTTGCGGGCCGGGACAGATCGGCCGCTACCTGGCGGATCGCGGCCTGCGGGTCGTCGGCGTCGATCTCTCGCCGGGAATGGTAGCCCAGGCTGCGGCGCTCAACCCCGACGTCGCCTTTCGCGTGGGCGACATGACAGCCCTGGACGAGCCGGATGGGGCGTGGGCAGGTATTGCTGCCTTCTACTCCATCATCCACGTCCCGCCGGGCGAGATTGTAGCGGCGCTAACAGAGATGCGGCGCGTCTTGCAGCCGGACGGCCTCCTGCTACTGGCCTTCCACACTGGCGACGAGGTTGTGCGGTCGGAGGAATTGATGGGGCAGGCGGTGGCGCTGGACTTCTGGTTCTACACCCCGGAGCAGATGCGCCGCTGGCTAGGTGAGGCGGGCTACGGAGTGGAAGAGATCATCGAGCGCGAGCCATATGCGCCGGATGTGGAGCATCAGAGCCGGCGAGCGTATGTGCTGGCGCGGAAGTTGTAGGGCGGGTTGCTAACCCGCCCTACAATCACTTTTCCGCTTTCTCCAGGTCTTCGCGTACGTCGCGGCTGAAGTCCCAATTGAGGTAGTACGATGTCGTCGGCAGCGCCAGCTCAACCGTGTGCAGTGCCTGCACGCTGACGCGCACCCGCCGCGGCCGACAGGCCAGCAGGTGCCCGCCGTGGCTCAGGTCGTCGGACAGGAAGTGCAGGTGCATCCCCGGCACGCTGACCGCGGCCATAAAGTCGGGGGTGTAGAAGCCGGCCAGCGTGCCGCGGATGTTCTCGAACTCGAACACCGGCTGCTCCTTGGCGATCTCCACCAGTGGGATGTAGCACTCCGACTTGGGCACGGAGCGCACCTTCATCGTGGCGAACTCGCCCGCGATCCGGAAAGCGTAGAAGATGTTGGCCGAAGGCAGGGGCGCTTGCAGCCGGGCCAGGAACTCCTCGTAGGCCATCTCGCCGTCCAGCGCGGCGTGCTGCTCCGGCCGGAAGAAGGTGACACAGGCGAAGGGGGTCTGCGCCTCATCGCCGACCTCACTCACCGACCCATCGGCGCGCATCTGCCAGACGCGGCCGTCGAGCATGACCATCTCGCCATCCAGCAGGTCG
Organism: uncultured Ardenticatenia bacterium; assembly: GCA_937858165.1. Classification (GTDB taxonomy): domain Bacteria; phylum Chloroflexota; class Anaerolineae; order Promineifilales; family Promineifilaceae; genus Promineifilum. The sequence continues at coordinate 1,170 of CALLZA010000063.1, read as the reverse complement.
AACGTGCCCAGCCCGAAGTCGCCGTGGCGCTTGATCTCGCTGAACGGTACGTGCTCTTCGTAGATGCCCTCGACGATGGCGTTGACCGGGGCGGAAAGATAAAGGCGGCCGTTGGCGCTCATAGCAGGACGACGCTCTCCTGTTCGTTGGGGTCGGTGCGGGCCAGGACAACGGTGCAGGGTTCCGTCTCGCTGGGGTTATAGGGCAGATGGGGTACCCCGGCGGGGGTGTAGAGGAATTCCGCCGCCTTTACCGGCAGGGGCTCGGCAAGGTCGTCGCCGTTCCACCTGGCCGACTCTCCGCCCAGGACGTAGATGGCCGTACCGTGAAGCTCATGGTAGGGGTCCCTGGACCGGACGCCCGGGCGGAGGGGGGGCAGGGGCAGACAGGTAGGCCTGGCTCTGGTGTTGCCGGCGAAGATGCCTTCGCCATAGGTCAGGCCTTGTTTGCCTTCGAAGGTGTGGCCGGGGCGGATGATGGTTACGGTCGACTGGTGTTTGTTATCCATCTCATTTACTGTCTAGCTTCTGCGTCATCTTCATGCCCATGCACGTCCGTCGTATAGCGCATGATCAACTGCGTCTCCGACGCCCGGCCGATCTCGACAAAGCCCGCGTCGCGGTAGACCGAGGCCAGGCCCATGTAGCCGGAGTAGCCGGTCAGATTCTTGCCGGACATCGGCGGCGTCTGCAGGTCAACCGGATAACCTTCGACGATATATGCCCCCTGCTGCCGGGCGTACGCGACCGCGCCGCGCAGCAGCGCCGCCATCAGGCCGGAGCGTCGCGCCGTCTGGGCGACGTAGAAGCAGACGATGGACCACACCGGTTGGCCGTCAACCTGCTTCAGGCTGCGGGGAACCTTTAGCGCCGGGAACTCTTCGCGCGGGCCGATGGAGCACCAGCCGACAGGCGCGCCGTCTTGATAGGCCAGAACGCCGGGGGCGTGGTCACGGTCTGTCTCTTATACACATCTCCGAGCCCACGAGACCGTACTAGATATCGTATGCCGTCTTCTGCTTGAAAAAAAAAAAAAAAAGCCAAGCCTACAAATCCTAATTTATAAAGCATACTGCAAAACAGACATTGCTACGATCATAGAAAGTCAGTACTGCAAGAGACTGAAAAGCAGACAGGAATACATAATACAACCAGAGGTGCAGACTGTCTA
>CALLZA010000062.1 GCA_937858165.1 uncultured Ardenticatenia bacterium | reverse complement strand
TTGTGCGATTCACCCTATAGGTCGTAGTGTGTGTGTTTTTTTTTTTGCAAGCAAAAGAAGGCATACGGCATCTAGTACGGTCTCGTGGGCTCGGAGATGTGTATTAGAGAGCGCCGTTGCCCGGCTGGCCGCCGGCGCCGAAGATGACGTCCGCGCCCTGGTCAATGGCCTGCTGGGCCGTCGTCGCGCCCCACTCCGGGTCGGTGAAAGCCACGTCGAGGCCGCCGGGGTGGTAGGTGGCGATGATGTTGATGTCGGGGTTGACCGACATGGCGCCGTTCTGGTAGCCCTCGTTGAAGGCCACGACGGGCGGAACCAGGTCGGTGCCCAGCACCGAAGCGATCGTGCCGCTCTCGCTGAGCGAAGCGGCCAACACGCCGGCCATATAGCCCGCCTTATCCTCATTGAAGACCAGGCCGGTCATGTTGGCGACGGTATCGCCCTGAAACTGGTCGACGCCGATGAAGTCAATGTCGGGGTAGGTCGCGGCCGCGGCGGCCGTCGCCTCACCCATGGCGAAGCCGACGGTGACGATGATGTCGTAGCCCTGACCGGCGAACAGGTCGATGTTGGCGGCGTAGTCGGTGGCGTTGGTCGTCTCAACGTAGTTAACGTCGGCCGCGCCCAGCGCTTCGGCTGCCTGCTGTGCGCCTTCCCAAGCCGACTGGTTGAACGACTTGTCGTCCACGCGGCCGACGTCCGTCACCAGGCCAATGCACAGTACGTCTTCGGCGGCGCAATCGGCGTCACCAGAAGCCTCTTCCTCGGCCGGAGCCTCGGCTTCTTCAGTCGGAGCCATTTCCTCTTCCATCGGCGCTTCGGTCGGCGCGGCTTCCTCGACGGGGGTCTCGGTCGTCCCGCCACAGGCAACGGCCAGCATCGCCAGAAGCAGCAACGCCGTAATCAAAAGTACCAAACGCTTCATTCGTTCTCTTCTCCTTGCATTACACAAAACGTGATGGGATGTTAACGCAGGTAGCTGGGGGCAGTTTCTGAACGTGGGGGGGAAGGCAAACACACTTCCCCTGGCGTACCGCGGACAGTTCTGCTTCCCAGCTTTGCCCGCTCTAGCAGCGTCAATTGTGACCTATGGTGAGAGAAAAGACAATAGTTTGTGCAAAATCGGTCGCGGCGCATGTGCTATCCCGAGGCAGAGGTTACCTTCTGCCTGCATCCACCATTCGCCGCCTAATCCACAAGGAGATCGTATAATTCCGACCATGTTCAAGATCGGTGACTTCTCTCGTCTGGCCCAGGTGTCGACGCGCATGTTGCGCCACTACGATCAACTCGGTCTGCTCGTTCCCGGTCACGTAGATCAGTGGACCGGCTACCGCTACTACACAATCGACCAGTTACCTCGACTCCACCGGCTCATCGCCCTGAAGGAGTTGGGCTTCTCGCTGGAGCAAGTGGCGCAGCTGTTGCGGGAAGACGAGATACCGTTAGAGCAGTTGCATGGCATGCTGCGAATGCGGCAGGCGGAACTCGAACAGGAAGTCCGTGCCGGGCAGTTCCGGCTGGCCGAGGTCGAGTCGCGGCTGCAACAGATCGAGTCGGCGGGCAAGCCGTCGGCGTATGAGGTCTTAGTCAGAAGCGTGGCGGCACAGCCGGTTGCCTCAGTGCGGCAGGTGGTGCCGCACGTGTCGCAGATGGACTACTTCTGCCGCGCTCTTTACGAGCAACTGTACAATAACCTGCGCGCCCTGGGCGTCAATCCAAGCGGCCCGGAAATCACGATCTACCATGCTGAGGAGTACACCGAGGTCGACCTGGAAGTGGAGATGGCTGTCGCTATAGACGGGAGCGTTGCGGCTGACTCGCCCTCATCGAACGGCATCACATTTTGGACGCTGCCCTCGGCCGACCTCTGCGCCGCGCTGATCTACGAAGGCGCATTCGCCGACATTCAGCCGGCCATTCTAGAGCTACTACGCTGGGTTGGCACGCACGACCACGTCCCCGCCGGCCCACTGCGCGAGCTGCACCTGTCCGGCCCGGCTCATGTCGCCGGCCACCCGGTCGAATCGGCCGTGGTAGAGTTGCAATTACCGGTCGCGGCGAGTAAACGGTAGTCAGTTGGCGCTATTCAGTTGCCAGTTTTGTGAATGGGCTTGACGGCCGGCTCCTGGCGACGGCCAGAGAAGGGCCGACCTTTTCACCTGGTCCTAGCCTCACCTATTGACTCTGACACTGTGTCAAAGTCTATACTGCGGCCTGTAATGCCAAACAGGAGCAGAAACATGACGACTTTGCGTGCAGAGAACAACGTAGTGTTCGGTACTGGCCCGCTGGGGCTGAGTGTGATGGACGAGCTTGTGGCCCGCGGGCGGCAGGTCATGCTGGTCAACCGGCGAGGCAGCGTGGCGGAGGGTCTGCCGGCGGGGCGGGCGGGTGGCACGGGGGGAGGGGACAAACCCCGCAGGCGGCGCCCGGGGGCGCCGGGGGGGGGGGGTGGGGTTTCCTCGGCCCCACCCG
>CALLZA010000061.1 GCA_937858165.1 uncultured Ardenticatenia bacterium | reverse complement strand
TTCTATGATTTCTGTCTTCGCATGGATTTTGTGTTTGTAGTATGCATGATGTCGAGAGCAGTGTGCTTTCGTTTCAATGAGTATGTTCATGTGCTTTAACTAGCTTCTGCTGAGTGGTCGTGTGTCGTGACTTCTTTGTTGACTGTGTTCTCTGTGTGTATGCTGCTGCTTTTTTTTTTAATGATACGGCGACCACCGAGATCTACACTAGATCGCTCGTCGGCAGCGTCAGATGTGTATAAGAGACAGCATCGCCGGGGCGGGATGGCCGTAGCTGTTATCAGCGCCAACGGAGATAACCACCACCTGCGGCCGAACCACCGCCAGAAACGCCTCCCCACTGGACGTATTCGCCCCGTGGTGGCCGGCCTTCAACACGACAATGGGGGAGAGTTGCCCGCCGGCCAGCAGCGACGCCTCGGCCGCCTCGCCCGCGTCGCCGGTCAGCAGGACGGATAGCTCACCGTAGGTCAGCCGGGCCACGACCGAGGTGTCGTTGTCGGCCATACCGGCATCACCGCCGGCGCTCAGGATGTCGAGCCGTGCGCCGTCGCCCAGGTCGATCGTCTGGCCGGGCTGGGCGACGAGGACGGGCGCGCCGGTCGCCTCGGCCGCGGCCAGCAGCGCGGCGTAGCCCGCGTCGTCGGCCGTCGCGCCGTTGGTCATCACCCCGTCTACATCGTAACGCTCGACGACAGTAACCAGCCCGCCAGCGTGATCGTCGTCGGGATGGGTAGCGATGACGAGATCGAGCGAGTGATCCCAGAACGGCATCTGCTCCCCCAACTGTGCCAGCACCCGCGACGAGTAGCGCCCGCCGTCGATGAGCACCTGGCGGCCGTTGGGTGACTGGATGAGCGTCGCGTCCCCCTGCCCCACGTCGAAGAAGGCCACCTGCAGCCGCCCGTCGGGCCGTTGCAGCCACCACGCCCCGGCCAGCAGGATGACCACGGCCAGCCCACCCAGGGCCGCGTTGCGCCGGGAGTGCGACCGCAGCCGCTCGGCCGCCGCGCGGCGCTGCGGTTGGCCGGCCGTCGCCAGGAGGGCGACAGCAGCGATGACGGCATAGACGGCCAGCAGCCCGCCCGCCGGCAGGCGCAGCGGCTGCGACGCCCCCGGAATGCGCGCCAGCCACTCGATGACTGCGATGGTGTAGGTCAGGAAGAGCCACGCCGGCAGCCCCACCAGCCGCCCGGCCGCGGGCAGGGCCAGCCCGGCCAACAGCGTCAGCCCGCCGGTCAGCATCACCGCCGGTTGCGCCGGCAAGACGAGGAAGTTGGCCGGCAAGCTGGCCAGTGACAGCGTGCCGAAGTGGTAGACCAGCAGCGGCACGGTCAACACCTGCGCCGCCAGGGTGATGACTACACCCTCGCCCAGCAGTTGCGTGGACGGGCGGCGGACGGCGGGCGGCAAGACGGCCGTGCCCTGCTGCAGCCGCCGCCTCCACGACTGGCCGACGCGCAGCAGCCCCAGCGTCGCCGCCCGACTGCGTTGGCAGCCGACGTTCCACAGGGTAACCGGGTTACAGAGCGGCATCGCAAA
>CALLZA010000060.1 GCA_937858165.1 uncultured Ardenticatenia bacterium | reverse complement strand
CTGGTACTTATTGACGTATTAGTTGTAGTGTAGAGTTTGTGTTTGTGGTGTTAGTGCGATTTAAGACGACTAGATGATGTTGTTTTTTTTTTTTTATGTGTTTTGTTTTTTTTTTCAAGCAGAAGACGGCATACGAGATCTAGTACGGTCTCGTGGGCTCGGAGATGTGTATAAGAGACAGGTCGAGCACGACGCAGTTGAAGTTCATGTAGACGCCCGCGCCGGCGTAGATGTTGTAGCCGTAGTCGCAGTAGAACGGCGGCTGGAAGTAGACGGTTGGGTCGGCGTTGGGCAGCAACTCAGCGGCGATAGTGCGGTAGGTGGCCTCGTCGGCCGGGTCGGCGGCATTCAGGCGTTGGGTCAACTGCCGGGCACGGATGCGCTCGGCCACCAGTTCCGGGTCGGCGGCGACGTACAACTCGCCGGCCAGCATCTTCTCTTTTTCGGTTTTCATAATTTCTCTGAGAGGCGCTCAGGTTGAACGGAAATAGGCATCAATGGCCGCGGCGACCTCCACCGGCCGGGTGACAGTCGGCACGTGACCGCCGCCGCGAACGATGTGGAGCCGGGCCTGCGGTAGGCGGCCGGCCAGCCATTCAGCGTCGGCCAGGGGTACCAGAGCGTCGGCGTCGCCGTGGATGACGAGGGTTGGCATCTCGATCTCGTGGACGCGCGGGCGCAGGTCAACCCCGTGCGTCAATTCATGCAGGCGGATGGCTGCCGCCGGTTCGCTGCGCCGCAGGATTTGCCGGCCCCAGCGTTTGATGGCCTCGCTGTCCGGCTCCGGCACGCACAGTTCCACAAAGCCGTCGAGGGTGGCCTCGAAGTTGGCCCGCAGGCCACGCGCAAACGGGGTGGGGGCGTCGGGTCGGGGGCTGTGGATCAGGCCATCGACGATGACCAGCCCGGAGAAGCGCTCTGGTCGCTCTAATACCGCCAGAAGGGCGATCATGGCCCCGGCCGACTCGGCCGCCAGCACCGGCCGGTCGAGGGCCAGTGCGTCCATCACGGTGAAGACGTCGGCCACCATGGCCTCGATGGTGATCGACTCCAGCGGGGCAACGGTCGCGCCCGTGCCGCGATGGTCATAGCCGACGGCGCGCCACGTCCGGCTCAGAACGGCCAACGTGTCGGCCCATACTTCCCAACTGCCGGCCCAGCCGCCGAGGGCCAGCAGGGAGAGCCGCCCCTGGCCGAGGCTGATGGTGAAGAGTTGCGCGTTATCGGCGGTGATGAACATCCAGCACTCCTGTCGCTGTTCGACGCGCTCCCAGGCTCAGGTGGCGTCCTCATCGTTCACGGGTGGCTGGGCGCTGTTGTATTCATCGGGCCAGAGTGCCGGATGCTCCAGATACGGGTCCATACCGGGGAAGGGCGAGCGCATGGCTGCATTATATCACAAGCGAAAGCAGCGACCGGTTGCCTCTGCTGGTGAGATCGGTCGCCGCTTTCAACTAAGTGGAGGACATCCACCCGTCATTATCCGCTTTGCCCTCACAGGATCGTCAACAGATACTCATTGAACGGCGATTGCCAGAGTTTGCATCGCATTCAGCGCCGCGACACCTGTCTCTTATACACATCTGACGCTGCCGACGAGCGATCTAGTGTAGATCTCGGTGGTCGCCGTATCATTAAAAAAAAAAAAAATCAAGTAATCAACAAGCGAGCCCCGAATCAAAAGTAGACAAGAAGATAACACTAGGGAAGCTAAGACAACACACAACATACAACACAAACCACCGAAGAACCATACAACACCACTATAGAGCACCTAGTGCGCGAAACAACGAACAAAAAATGTGAAGACGAGACAGGAGCAACGACACGGAGTGGGGAGC
>CALLZA010000059.1 GCA_937858165.1 uncultured Ardenticatenia bacterium | reverse complement strand
TTCATCGATCGTGGATGTTGTACTGTGTATCTGAGTGTTGATATAGCAGATCAGTCTGTGTAGCAGCATAATACGCCCTACTTGTTGTGTCGTTTTTTTTTTTCAAGCAGAAGACGGCATACGAGATCTAGTACGGTCTCGTGGGCTCGGAGATGTGTATAAGAGACAGCTGTAGGGCGGGTTGGCAACCCGCCCTACAACAACCTCAGCAGTTCGGCCCGCTCCTCGGCCAGGAATGTGGGGTCATCAGTGAGCGCCGCCGTTACGTCCGCGACGGTCATCTTCTCCTTCTGCCCCAGCCAGCACGGCATTCCCGCCCGCGCCAGGGCGTTGTAGACCCGCTTGTCATAGCGCCACCGGCTGGCACGCAAAGCGGCAATGACCGGCCGCAGCCGAGGGTGGGTGATGTCGGCCGAGTACTGCGCCGCCGCAGCCTGCGTGCCATTGCGCTGCCCGCCAACATTGGCAAACGCGCCCGCAAGGGTCTACAATCCCGCCCAGACTGACCGCCGAGCAACACCCAACCATGCGCCGTCTTTTGCTTCTTCTCGCCAGCCCGCTCCTGCTCCTCCTGGCCTTCTTTAGCCTGCTGGTTGGCGTCTCCTTCTATGCCGAGAGCAACCCGGCCACGTTCTTCGTCCTGGCCGCCGCGCCGGCCACCGTCCAGGGGCAGCGCGTCCTCTACCTGCTGGCCCGCGGCGTCCTCTTCCCGTTTCAACTGGGCTTCATCGCCCTGGCCTTTGGCGCGGCGCTGTGGGTCTTCCGGCGGCGGCTGCGCATCGGCGGCTGGGTGTTGGGCGAGCCAATGGCCGGATGGCGGCGACGCGACGAGCCGGACGAAGCGCACCCCGCCGTCTTGCGGCCTGAACGCCGCCGCACGTTGCAACAACTCCTCGGCAGTATCCTGGCCGTGCTGGCCCTGGGCGCGGCAACGGTGCTTTCCATCGGCCAGTTCGTGCCCCGCGCCGACCTGGCCGTGGTCATCGCTGCCCTGACCAGTGGCCTGACCTGGGGCGCGCGCCTGCCCATCGGCGACGTACTGGGCGGCATCAGCAACATTTTCGAGACGAACGTCAGTATCGGCGAGCGCATCCGTTACAAGCAGGTTGCCGAACAGGTGGAAGGCCAGGTCGAGGACACGGACCTGCGCTTCCTGAGCGTTCGCGCCGATTCGGGTGAGCTGACAACCATTCCCCACGGCGAACTGCGCATCTTCCGTAACTTCAGCCGCAGCGATACCAGCGGCGTCTACGCGACCTTTCCCGTCCGCGCCCCCGACCTGAGCCGGGCGGTGGCCCTGTTGACGGAGCTGGCCGACGAGTCGCCCACGCTGGCGACACACCTGGTCGAGCCGTGGCACGTCATGTCGCTCGACGGCCGGCTGGGCGACGTTACCGACGTGACCCTGTTCGGCCGCACCACGCCCGGCTTTGAGGACGACCTGCAACTGGCGCTCCACGCCCTGGTTCAGGTGCGTTTCGCCGCCGCGGAGATTTCCCTGGCCGGCCAGAAGGGGGCCGCATGACCCGCCGTTTGCTGCTGGTCATCCTGCTGCCCTTGCTGGCCCTCGTCGCCCTGACGGCGCTAACGGTCGGCCTGCTGCAAACGGCGCAGGTGGACGAACTGGAGCTGATCGAAAGCGTCATCGGCTCTGGCCCGCTGCCCGCCTGGCTGGTGACGCTCTATGGCTACGCCGAGTTGCCGCTGCGCCTAGCCTTCGTCGTCGTCATCTTCTTTCTGGCCTGGCTGGTCACGCGCGTCAGCGGGCGGCTGGCCGGCCTGGCGCTGCGCATCGCCCGCTATGAGACCTGTCTCTTATACACATCTGACGCTGCCGACCAGCGGTCTAGTGTAGATCTCGGGGGGCGCCGTATCATTAAAAAAAAAAAACATATGGAGATAATACTGCACGCGACTATATCAAGGCTGATCAAGTGTAGCGCGCGCCACGCAAGATGACAACGACTGAG
>CALLZA010000058.1 GCA_937858165.1 uncultured Ardenticatenia bacterium | reverse complement strand
TGGTCATCTTCCTCTATGCTTGTCTGCTCTTTTTGTCGTGTGTTGGTGTGTTGATTGCTTTTTATTTGTCTGTTGAAGATTTGGGTCTTTGTCTGCTCTTTTCTTGTTTTTTTTTTTTAATGATACGGCGACCACCGAGATCTACACTAGATCGCTCGTCGGCAGCGTCAGATGTGTATAAGAGACAGGCAGTGATCAGGGGGCAGGGGGCGTAGCGTCCGGGGCAGGGTGCTGGATCATGAAAGTGCGCAGCGTCTCGCCGGCGGCGGCGGGCGTGGCCTCGTCGTGGTAAGGAACGGTTAGCACTAGCGCCACGCCGGGCAGGTGAAAGGGCGCCGCGGCCAAGTCGACGGCCGATTCTTGCCGCCGACGCGTGCGGTTGTCGGTTGGCTTATCGATGTTGGCAAGCAGCACCCGCGCCGGGTAGTGCTCGGTTACAAACACGTGCCGATAGGCCGCCAGCTTGCCCACGATGCGCCTGATGTGGGCGTTGGACAGATGTTGCAGCACTTGCCGGATCAGGCAAATATCGCCCGGCGGCAATTCGTCCACAGCGATGTCCGCCTGCCGGAACGCGACCCCCCGGCCGGCATAGCGCCGCGCGTTGTCAGCAATCAATCCCGGGACCACGTCAACGCCGATGTAATTGATGCCCGGCGCGAGCGCGATGAGCCGGCGGCCGACCCGAAAGTCACCACACCCCAGGTCGACGACCGTAGCCACACCCCCGTAGCGCGTGGCAATGAACTCTGCCAGCCAGAGGCAATAGGGTTCGGTCAACTCCTCGGCCGACCCTGGCCCAGAACAGAACGTGCCCGTCTCGCCTCCCCAAAGATTCCGCTCATAGACGGCCGAAAACAGTTCCTCGCTGTCTCCCGACACTTCTGGCGCCATCATCTGTCCCTCCGCACTCCTTCAAGCCAACTCCGCACCTTCGCCGCGTCGCGGCTGAACCCTCGCCCTTCCAGCAACGTCAGCGCCTCTCGCCCCCGCTCCTGTGCCTCGCCCCAACGCCCTTCGGCCGCGGCCACTTGAGCCAGGCCATAGATCGCCAGCAACGGATAGCGCTCATGCGAGGCGGTCCGCAAGCACTCAGCAAACCAGTCGCGGGCCGCCGGCAACTCCCCCTGAGTCAGGCTGAGGTCGCCCAGATAGTAGCAAGTAGACCCCTTCTCGTCGCCGGCCGACTGCCGCAGGGTTAACGACTTCAGCAGCCACTGCCGCGCCTCGGCATAGGCCCCTTTGACACGCAGGAGTCGAAACCAGTGGTCGCTCAGGCGGCTGGCGACCAGGCGTTCCACAGGATTGGTCGAATCCCCAACCTCGTCCGGCCTGAGGCTTTGCAACGCCTTGCACAGCAGTGCCTCCGCCTGCGGCAACTCGTCGCGGGCGAGGCGCGCATACGCCTCATGAACATCGGCCAGAACCAGGGCCAGCGCCGGTCCATCATGGCGGTCCACGGCGCGACGTCCCTCATCGATCGCTTCCAGCCACTCGCCATAGCAGCGCGCGCGACGGAGCATCCAACCCAAGCCGTCTATCCAAAGCCAGGCCTCGACCGGGTCGCCCAGCTTGCGCGCCGCGTCGATCATCCAGCGGCACAGCGCTTCGCGCTCGCGTACCAGGCTGAACAGGTTCATCGTATGCACCAGAGGCAAGCCCAACGTCAATAGCGCCTCATCTTCCCCGGCCTGGTGCAACTGGGCCAGGAGCGCCTTAAGGTTGACCCACTCCTGCTTAAACTGCGCCGAGAGCGCATGGCTGATGATGCTGTCCCAAAAGCGATCCGCCCCAGAGCTTACCACGGGGAACTGCTGCTGATAGTGCCGAACCAGACCATGAAAGAGGGCGCGCTCCAATTCGGGCGCATCGGCCAGCTTGGGCCGCAGGTACGAGCGCGCCAGGGGCAGCAGCCAGAAGCGCTCCTTTAGCGCGTCGTGGTTGACCAGCGACAGCTTCTCAAGCTCGCCTATCGCCTGGTCGCGACGCAGGATGTCGGTCGTCAGCCCGGCCATGCTGCCCCACGCCTCGCGTGACACATCGCCGGCCGCAACGACCAGCGCCAGCAGGAGCTGATAAGCCGTCGGGTTGTCCTGGAGCAGGGCAATACTTGTGTCGAAGATGTAGCGGTTGACGTCGGCTACGCCCTGCGACACATACACCAGAACGGCGTCCACCGTCAGGCAGAAGGCCATCTGACCCAGGCACCATTTGAGGGCCAGGGGTATGCCGCCGATGGCCTCATAGAGGCGAGCAGCGTCTTCCTCGCTCAGCACGACGTTTTTAAGCGCGGCCTCCTGGCCGATAAACCGCAGCGCTTCCTCCCGACCCAACTCCTCCAAGTGCACACGGTGCGCCTCGTCAATGCGGTGACGAGTCGTCACCACGACTTTGGTCGGCGGCGGCACATCGTGGATGAAGCTCACGAGTTCCGCGCCCCAGCCAACATCCAGGTTATCCATTATGAGCAGCGTTCTTTGCCGCGAAAGGGCCTGCTTGACCAGCTTCGGCCGTGTCTCGGCGTCGGCGGTGCGGATGTCCGGCCGATCCAGAGCGTCGGCAACCGACAGGTAAACATCGTTGAGGTTCAAGGCGGGATCGGCCTGTCGCCGAACGCCAAGCGCGTCGAGAGACCCCTCCTTGGCCGTGATCCAGACAATGGCCTCAAATCGTTCGGCCCTAGCCCGCCTGGCAAAGTTTTCCTGCAAGTCATAGGCCAGTTGCAGCGCCAGGGCGCTCTTGCCCACGCCGCCTACCCCGTCGATCTGGATAATCCAGGCCCGGTCGTCGGGCGAGACAAGCTTGTGCAGCCGAGCCAGCTCCGCCTCGCGGCCAACGAAACGCACCGGATCATATTGCGGCAGGTTATTCAGCACCGCCGTCCCAGGCAAAAGCTGGGCCTCAACTTCCCGGCGTCGCGATGTCGAATACCCCGCGGCTTCCAGGAACGTCTTGAGCCACGCTTCGCCCAGTTGGGCGCGACGGAAACCCACCTCGGCCAGGTACTCAACCACCCGCGGGTCGCCGGGCACATACCCTTTGCGCCAATGATCGATTGGCCCCGGCCCGTCGCCGCCCTTGCCACGGTCTGTGGGGGACCTGAGGGGCAATAATCCCTCCTGCCTCAACTCGCTCAGAATCATCAGCCGGGCATCGATTTCCTCCATTGCCTCGTGCGCTGCCAGGCCGAAGAAGACGCGCCTGACGGCCAAACGGAACAACTCATTGGGTGGCTTTCGTTCCATAACTCCGTTCCTGTTGAGATTGCTTACCGCCGGGTGTCTATAGGGAAGGGCAAGGTGATTTCACCTTCTGTTGAACAGTATAATTGATTCCAACATCCGGTGTCAATAGTCGACAGCATAAATTTATGGTGCAAATGGGCTTCAACACCGAAATTTATGAACCTTGGAGCATCGCACCTAATCCTGGAGCGGGCGATCGCTTCGCGGGAGCACGACTGTGATTCAATATCATCAGATCAGAAGGAAAGGTGCAGTCCGTCAACGATAGATGAGGTGATGAAATGATGTGCTTGTCTTCTATTTGGATCCTGATCGCCTTTTGCGCGATAGCGTTCGGCCTGGGCATGCTGGCCAATAAAAGCCGATCACCTTACTAAAATGCCAACCGGCAACCCGACGGGCGGCCCGCTCCCAAGGCGCGCCGCCCGTTCCTTGTCTGACTGCCGTTGCGCACTTTGCAACAAGCATCGGCCATACTGTGCTCATGGCTCCCACCGGCCACACATCTTACAACATCGCATCGATACGGAGGCAACCCATGAAGCACCTGATCGTTATCCTGGCTCTGCTAGCCCTGGCCGGCTGTGACGGCGCATCACCCGACACGGCTATTGCCACCGGCGTCGCCGCCACCCTTGAGGCGCACGCTATCCAGACCGCCGTCCAGGCTACGCAGCGGGCGCTGGACACGCCCACGCCGGAACCGCAACACCTCTGCGCCGACCAGGCAGCCGACTATCTGGCCGAACTGACAGCGCTGCGCGGGCGTTGGCTGGACGCGTTCGACGTCGCCAACAGCACAGCGCGTATGTCCCTCGCCGGGCCGGTGGGCGAACTGCAAGCCATTCGGCGCGAGATCGGCGCGCTGGAGGGGCCGGCCTGCGCCCAGGCAGCGGGGGCAGCGCTTTACGTCCACAGCACAGACGTAATCGACGCATTCCTCTTATTCATGCAAGACGAACCGGAGTCGCAGATAGACGCTAAGTTCGACCTGTCTCTTTTACACATATCCGAGCCCACGAGACCGTCTTAGATTTCGCATTCCGTCTTCCGCTTGAAAAACACACCGAAACCTGTCGCGCGTGCTGGCTCTCCAT
>CALLZA010000057.1 GCA_937858165.1 uncultured Ardenticatenia bacterium | reverse complement strand
GTATGTTGATAAGGGACACGGCTTTGGGGGCGCGGTCGAGGGCGTCACCTACGACAGCTGGCAGCGCGACACCGGCCCAGAAGGTCTCTTTGCCACCTACACGCGCCTGTTCGGCAACCCGTTCGCCTACGCCCACGAACCGCTGCTGCCGGCGGGGTTGGTTGCGCCGGCGCTGGAACTACCCTGGGCGGCGGGCGAGACGTGGTACTTCACCGGCGGGCCGCATGGCGCGTGGAACTCCGGCTCGGCCTGGGGCGCGCTCGACTTTGTGCCGCCGGGCCAACAGGCCGGCTGCATCACCAGCGACGCCTGGGGGACGGCCATGGCGCCCGGCGTCGTCGTGCGAAGCGGCCACGGCGCGGTCGTGGTCGACCTGGACGTGGGCGACGAAGCGGCCGACGGCTACGCCGGTACCGGTTGGGTTGTCACCAGCATGCACCTGGAGACCCGCGACCGCATCGCCGCCGGCAGGCGGGTACAGACCGGCGACCGGTTGGGCCATCCGTCGTGCGAAGGCGGCTTCTCCAACGGCACGCACGTCCACGTCGTGCGCAGCTACAACGGCCGCTGGATCAGCGCCGACGGCGACATGCCGTTCGAGATGAGCGGCTGGCTGTCATCGGGCGCGGGCGCGGAGTATGATGGCTACCTGACGCGTGGCGATGTGACCAAAGAGGCCTGCGTCTGCCGCGAGGATGTGAATGCCGTCACCCGCTAACGGCCGGTGCGACTAGGCTGGCATCACCATCCGCCCCATCCGCCGCCCGCCCAGCAGGTGCAGGTGCAGATGATAGACCTCCTGGCCGCCGTCGTGGTTGCAGTTGATGATCAGCCGGTAGCCGCTCTCTGCGATGCCCTCCTGGGCGGCGATCTTGGCCGCGACCAACAGCATCCGCCCGGCGGTGGCCTCGTCCTCTGCGCCCAGGTCGTTGACCGTCGGGATAGTTTTGTTGGGAACGATCAGAATGTGCGTCGGCGCCAGCGGGTGAATGTCGCGGAAAGCAGTCACCAGTTCGTCGCGATAGACGATGTCGGCCGGCAACTCGCCCTTGATGATGCGATCGAAAATCGTAGACATGTCGTTCTCCTTGTCGGGCCAATTATCCGCCGTTTGAGCCGATTGGGCAGTTGGAAGAAGAGCTCACGCCAAGAATGCCCAGGGGCGCTAAGAACGCAAAGAGAAAGATAGTCGCTGAGCAGACTTTGCGCCCCTGGCGTCCTTTGCGTAAGGTCCTCTTCTAACTCTATAATCATGGTGTCGGCGATTTCCCCCGCCAACAAAGAGGAGTATGCCGCAGACTACGCCACGCAGTGTTACCGCCACCATCGATATTTACATCCGCCTGGCCCAGTACCCGCTGCTGGCCGACAAGATCCGCGCGCGTATGCGCCAGGAGTTGTTCCGGCGCGGTGTAATCGATGAGGCTCGCTTCGAGCAACAGGTGCGCGAGAAGGCGATTGAATCGCAGCGCCACGAGCGGCTGACCGACCCCTACGGTCAGGAAGAGGCCCAGGTCTGGCAGAAGCGCAAAGCGCGCGTGCGCGACTTCCAGACCGACGCCTACTTCGGCGACAATCTGGGGCCGGCGCTGCTGGAGCAGATCATCCTGGAGACGCTGCGCCACCAGCCGTCCCCCTCCCTATCCACCGAGTTGAGCTTTAACCCGGAAGTTGCGCCGTGGGAAGTACTCTTCCGCCAGGGAGAGTTGTACGAACGGCTGCCGGCGGCCGAGCGCGAGGGCGTCCAACATCATCTGGAGGAGATCAAGGTCGTCCTGATCAAGCGCATGATCAGCGACCAACTGCCCTACATCGGCATCGCCAAGCGCATCTTCTCCATTGGCGACCTGCGCTACATCTTCAACCGGCGCATCGGCAGCGGTAAGATCGGCGGCAAAGCAGCCGGGCTGATGCTGGCCTGGCGCATCTTGCAGGGCGACGCGGCCGATGACCCCATCGGCCAGCTGGTGGCCATTCCCCGCTCGTTTTTCATCGGCACCGAGGTCATCTACGAGTTCCGCCTCATCAACGGCCTCGATCACTTCATGAATCAGAAGTACCGCTCCCTGGCCGACATCCGCGAGGAGTACCCGCGGATTGTGGACGCTCATCTGGAGGGCAACTTCTCGCCGGGCATTATCAAGCAGTTGCGCGCGGTGCTGGCCTCCATGGGTAACAGCCCGCTCATCGTCCGCTCGTCCAGCCTGCTGGAAGACAACTTCGGCTACGCCTTCGCCGGCAAGTACAGCAGCTACTTCTGCCCCAACCAGGGCACGGAGGAGGAAAACCTGCGCGACCTGCTGAACGCGGTGCGCCTGGTCTATGCCAGTACGCTCAACCCCGACGCCATCCTCTACCGCCGCCAGCATGGCCTGATCGACTACGACGAGCGCATGGCCATCCTCATTCAGGAGGCGGTCGGCCACCGCCAAGGGCGCTACTACTTCCCCACCCTGGCCGGCGTCGCCTTCAGCCAGAACCCGTTCCGCTGGAACAGCCAGATTCGGCGCGAGGACGGCTTTCTGCGGCTGGTCTGGGGCTTCGGCACGCGGGCTGTCGAGCGTGTCAGCAACGACTTCCCGCGCCTCATCGCCCTCAGCCACCCGCAACTGCGGCCGGAGACGACCGCCCGCGACATCCGCCAGCATTCGCAATGGTCGATCGACGTCATTGACCTGGAGGACAATAGCTTCAAGACGGTGTCCATCCTCGACGTGCTGGACAGCCGCTACCCATTCCTGCGCCACATCGCCTCCATCAACCGCGGCGACTACCTGGAGGAGATTCTCTCGCTGGGCGCGCGCCGCGATGATGAGTACGTACTGACCTTCAACACGCTCGTTCGCGACCGTCGCTTTGTCGACCTGATGCGCGGCGCGCTGCAACGTGTGGAGGCAACCTACGGCCGCCCGGTAGATATGGAGTTCACGGTCGATATCGTCCCTAACTATCCGCACACGGAGTACCGGCTGCACGTGCTCCAGTGCCGGCCGCTGAGTCAGCGCGCCGAAGGCGGCCCGATCATCATCCCGCGCGACATCCCGCCGGCCGACATTCTGTTCACCTCGCGCCATCTTGTGCCCGACGGCCGCGCCGACAACGTTCGCTACATCGTCTACATCGATCCGCAGGCGTATCAGGCCATCCCCGACCCAACGCTGCGCCAGGAGTTGGCCCGGGCCGTCGGCCGGCTCAACAAGCGGCTGGAGGACGAGCGCTTTGTGCTCATCGGCCCCGGCCGCTGGGGCAGCACCAACATCGAACTGGGCGTCCACGTGACCTACGCCGACATCTTCAACACCAAGGTGCTCATCGAGATGGCTGTGGCCCACAACGGCCACATGCCGGAATTATCCTACGGCACGCACTTCTTCCAGGACCTCGTGGAGACCGGGATCTTCTACGCCGCCGTCTTCGACGACCGCCCGGGCGTGACGTTCCACCCGGCGCTGGTGGCCGCCCGGGCCATGGGGAACCGTGTGATCGCCGACCCCATCCGCCGCCTCGTCCACGCCTCCCGCCACATCGGCCGGGGCAACCTCTACCACCGCCCCGAACTGCACGGCGCCTCCCGGGAAGTGGCCCAGCTGGGGGACGAGCTGGGCCGCACGGGCCTGGCCCTGGCCCAACACATACGCCAGGATGGCTTTCACCTGTTGTGGCAGTGAAGCCGTCTGAGACTGCTGGGCTCATTGTCCCAAAATCGACGGGAAAACAGCGGGCTCAAGGAGGCGCCTAGAATCCTTCCACTTCTGCTCAGATTCACAAAGAGCACGATTCACCGCCCGCAGGAAATCTGCAATGGCGTCGCTCTCAGACATTACCAATCCCGAAAATGCACGGCAGATTGACAAAGAATATGTTCGCCAATGGCTCATTGCCAATAAAATAGATGGGGAATATCCCACTGCATTGCCCCATGAGGTGATAGAAGAAGCAGCTAAAAGGTATATTGAACTATATGAAAATTTTAAATAAATGTTGAATGATTTTATATATGACATAGCCCTAAATTTGAAAAATGTTATAGGGCCATCCCTCAAGGAAAAATATATTGTTATAGAATGTGATGATTGGGGAAGTATCAGAATGCCCTCTTTAGAAGTTTACAATCATTTGAAAAACTTAGGTTATCCAGTAGATAAAAGTCATTATCATAGATTTGACACAATCGAAAGTGCAGATGATCTTGAGGCGGTTTTTGAGATTTTAAATGGCATCAAAGGAAGTGATGGTAAACCTGTCGTCATGACACCCATTGTAAACACAGGAAATCCAGACTTTAAAGCGATTAAAGCTTCCAATTTTGAAATTTACCATCACGAAGCTTTCACCGAGACTTATGC
>CALLZA010000056.1 GCA_937858165.1 uncultured Ardenticatenia bacterium | reverse complement strand
GTAGTGTAGTCATCATACTTGCGTCGATTGTGTTGTATATTGTAGATTTATGTGGACTTGCGATAAGAGTGGTTCTTTTGATTGTGTTTTTTTTTTTCAAGCAGAAGACGGCATACGAGATGTAGTACGGTCTCGTGGGCTCGGAGATGTGTATAAGAGACAGCTACCTGGTGGAGGGGCGGCGCTTCGCGCCAATCATCCTGTTCGTCGAGCCGGAGAACACCCTCGACGTGGCCCTGGCGGCCTACAGCGGCGACCTGAGCGGCCAGACGACGCCAGCCGTGACGGCCCTGGCCGCGGCCGACAACGCGCTGGCCGGGCGGCCGGAAATACTGGTGCTTAGCCCGGAAAGCGACGGGATGTTCACCTTTGTCGTCCGCGCCACGTCGGGCGAGGGCAACTTTGTCGCCCACCTGTTCGACCTGACGACGCCCGCACCCGGCGTGGTCATCCAACAGCCGGACATGCTGGCCGCCGGGACGGAGAAGGTCTATACCGTCACCTCGCGCGGGGCGCGGCCGGTCATCGTCGTAATCGACCCGACCGACCAGTCCGATGTAGCCCTCGACGTGATAGGGGCAGACAATGCGCTGCTGACCACGGCCAACTACGGCGGCCCCGGCGGCGCGGAGACGGCTTATGTGTTGCCGCTGGGCACGGTGTCGTATTCGATCAAAATCCGCGAGGTCAACAACGGGCCGGCGGCGTTTCAGATCGTGGTGATTACGATGGAATAGAGGTTCCAGGGGCCAGGGAGGAGCGCTCTTCCCTGGAACCTGGCCCCTGGAACCTGCTCTCTGGAGGCGACAGTGGTTCTAGTCATAGATAATTACGATTCATTCACCTACAACCTCGTGCAATACCTGGGCGAGTTGGGGGCGGAGCTGCGGGTGGCGCGCAACGACGAGATCACCATCGAGGAGATCGTCGCCCTGCAGCCCGACCATATCGTCATCAGCCCCGGCCCGGGCACGCCCGACGACGGCGGCATCTCCAACGAGGTCATCCGCCGCCTGGGGGCGATGACGCCTATCCTCGGCGTCTGCCTGGGCCACCAGTGCATGGGCCAGGTCTACGGCGGGGTGGTGTCGCGCGCGCCGCGGCTGATGCACGGCAAGACGTCGAGCGTCTATCACAACGGGCAGGGGCTGTTCAACGGCGTGCCCAGCCCGTTCACGGCCACGCGCTACCACTCGCTCATCGTCGAGGAGCCGCTGCCGGAGGCGCTGGCCGTAACCGCCTTCACCCGCGACGGCGAGGTGATGGGCTTGCAGCACCGCGAGTACCCGGTCGTCGGCGTCCAGTTCCACCCGGAGAGCATCCTGACCGAGCACGGGAAGCGCATTCTGCAAAACTTCCTCAACATGACGGTGTAAAGAACCTCACGCAAAGATCACCAAGAGCGCCAAGAACGCTAAGAAGAATCCCTTTGCGTTCTTGGCGTCCTTAGCGATCTTTGCGTGAGGTTCTTTCTTGAAAGGAGTAGAACATGACCCTGACACACGGCTTTGAGTTTGTCCGCGAGACGACCATTCCCGAACTGAACACGCGCGCCCGGCTCTATCGGCATGGGCGGACGGGGGCCGAGCTGCTGTCGCTGGAGAACGACGACGAGAACAAGGTCTTTGGCATCACCTTCCGCACCCCGCCGGCCGACTCCACCGGCCTGCCCCACATCCTGGAGCACGTCGTGCTGGCCGGTTCGGCGAAGTATCCGCTGAAGGACCCGTTCTTCGAGATGGTCAAAGGCTCGCTGGCGACGTTCATCAATGCCATGACCTTCCCGGACAAGACGGTCTATCCGGCAGCCAGCACCAATTTGCAGGACTTCTACAACCTGCTCGACGTCTACGCCGACGCCGTCTTCCACCCGCTGATGACGCCGGAGAAGCTGGCCCAGGAGGGGTGGCACTACGAACTGGACGCGGCCGACGGCCCGCTGACCTTCAAGGGCGTCGTCTTCAACGAGATGAAGGGCGCTTACTCCTCGCCCGATAACCTGCTCGACCGCACCAGCCGCCGCGCCCTCTTCCCCGACAACACCTACGGCGTGGACAGCGGCGGCGACCCGGCGGTCATTCCCGACCTGACCTATGAGCAGTTCCGCGCCTTCTACCAGACGTACTACCATCCCTCCAACCCCCTGCTCTACTTCTATGGTGACGACCACCCGGCGGAGCGGCTGCGGCCGCTGGAGCCCTCCCCTGCCCCGGTCCCGGCGGGCGGCGGGGGCCGGGCCCTTCTACACAAACACCGCCGCCCACCAACCGATCCGAGGAGGGCACGGGGGG
>CALLZA010000055.1 GCA_937858165.1 uncultured Ardenticatenia bacterium | reverse complement strand
GGTAGTCGTCGTGCGGGCCCAGGTCGCGCGGGAACTCGACCGCGCCGGGCTCGATGGCCCGGGCGAAGCCCTCGGCCGAACCGGCCGGCGGCAGCGCCTCCAATGAGGCGGCCAGCGGCGCGTCGTCCCGCCCGGCCAGGAGCGGCCGCCCCACCACCAGAGCCACGACCGCCCCGCCGATGATGCCTCTGATCAACCACATTCGTTTCATGTCAGTCCTGAAAGATCTCACGCAAAGGGCGCAAAGCTGAGACGAAGACAACGCAGGGACGCCAGTACGCTTAGGCAGGTAAACGTCTTTGCGTCTTCGCGTCCTTGCGTTAAGCCCTTTTGCGTCCTTTGATCCCTTGGCGCCTTTGCGTGAGCCTCCTACTCTTCCCGGATCGCCGAAGCGATCTCCATGTTGCTCACCCGGATCGACGGGTAGATACCCGCCAGTAGCGCCGCGCCGACGGCAACCAGTAGCGCCTGCACGAAGTACTCCGGTTTCAGGTCCATCGTCAGCGTCCAGCCGAACGAGCGCACGTTGATGACGTAGACCAAAATCCAGGCCAGCGCATACCCCACCGGCAGCGCCAGCAACCCGGCCACCGCGCCCATCAGCCCCGTCTCCAGCAACGTCAGTCCCCAGAGCTGCCGCCGCGTCATCCCGGTTGCCCGCAGCGTGCCCAGTTCCCGCGCCCGCTCCAGTTGCAGACTCATCAACGCGCTCAGCACGCCGATAAAGGCGACGATGACCGCCAGCAGCCGCAGGGCCGAGGTGATGGCGAACGTCCGGTCGAAGATCTCCAGCGATCCGGAGCGCAGCGCCTCGTTCGACTGCACCAGCACGTCCGGTCGCCCGGCGAGCGCGTCCTGCAACGCACCAACGACTGCGTCTACCGGCTGCCCCTCGGCGACGAACAGACCGACGGCCGAGATGCGCGGGTCGTCCCACAACTCGACGTACTGGTCGTCGCTGATAAACACGCTACCCTGGTCGGATGAATAGTCATAGAACACGGCCAGCACCGGGAACAGGCGCGGTCCCTCGGCCGTCGGCAGGGTGATGGGCGGCGGCGGGGTGGGCAGGTTCTCCTTCAGCACCAACGCCTCGGAGATGATGACCCCCTCCCCAGCCTCCATGGCCGGCCACGGGTTATCCAGCCCCTCCCGCACCCAGGCATAGGGCCGGTTGCCATTGCTGACGTCGCCATCGACCGATACCAGGCTCACCAATCGGCCGAAGTCCGGCAGCTCGATCTGCACCGTGTGGGACGTGACCGCCCGGGCCACCCCCGGCCACGCGCGCAGCGTCTCGACCAGCGCCGGGTCGAGCGCGCCGCTGACCCGGTTGGCCGTGACGGTCGGCGGGGAGATGTAGATATCGGCCTGCAACGTCTGGTCGAGCCACTCGATGACCGTGCCGCGGAAGGAGCCGACCATGATCGACACGCCGACGATGACCGACACGGCGGTCATAAGCGCGGCGATGGCGATGGAGGTGCGGCTGAGGGAGCGGACGATGTCGCGCGGGGCCATGCGGCCGAGCACGCCCAGCAGCCCGGCGCTGAGCGGGGCGACGAGGCGCATGGCCAGCGCCGTCACCGGCGGGGCCAGCAGCGCCGCGGCGATGAGCACGGCGAACAACCCGGCAAAGGCGGTCAGCAGCCCGCCGCCGCGCAGCCAGAGGAGCGCCGCGCCGATGAGTGTCAGCAGGGCCCAGGCAACCACCAGCCACGGCAGCAGGCGACGGATGCGGCTCTCCAGCGTCGAGCGGCGCAACGTGCTCTGCGGCGCGGTGCGCGCCGCTTCGACCGCCGGGACGAGCGCCGCCAGCACGGCCGCGCCAACGCCGACGACCAGCCCGCGGATGAGTGTGCTTGCCGGCACGCTGACGTCCTGGACGTTGACCGTGAACCAGAAGTCGTTGATGGTCTGGGTGATGAGGCTGATGACGCCGCGGCCCATCAGCACGCCCAGCCCCAAGCCCAGCAGCGAGCCGACCAGGCTGAGCAGGATCGCCTCGCCGAGGATGAGCGTGAAGAGTTGCCCGCCGGTCGCGCCGAGCATACGCAGGACGGCAAACAGCGGCCGGCGCTGGACGACGCTGAAGGTAACAGTGTTATAGATGAGGAACATGCCGACGACGAGAGCCAGCATGCTCAGCGCCGCCAAATTGAACTCGAACGCGGCCGTCATCTGCTGGATGGCGTTCTGGCGCGCCGCGGCCGTCTCGATGGCGACGCCGGTGGGCAGCACGGCGCTGACCGGGGCCAGCGCCGCGTCGGCGGCGATAAGGTCGATGTGGCTGAGCTTGCCGCGCAGATCGAGCATCTCCTGGGCCGAGGCGAGGTCGGTGAAGAGGATGCCGTTCAGGGCGCGGCGGGTTACGTCGTCGGCCGGACGCAGCAGCCCGACGACCCGGGCCGGGACGCGTCGCCCATTCACCTCGATGGACAGTGTGTCGCCCAGGGCGACGCCGTTGGCCGCGGCGGCGTCGGCTGACAGGATGACACTGTTAGGCTCGGTCAGAAAGGTGGTCAGCGCGTCGGGGCTCAGGCTGCCGCTGCCGGTCGTACTGAAGTAGTCGCGGAAGGGCGGCTCGGCAAACGGGTCGATGCCCACCAGCCTCACCGGCTGCCCGCCCAGTTGCGGCACGGCCTGTCTCTTATACACATCTGACGCTGCCGACGAGCGCTCTAGTGTAGATCTCGGTGGGCGCCGGATCATTAAAAAAAAAACAACGAAGTAGCTGCTCACTGTGTGTGCAATCCATAGACTACACAGAAACAGTAACACGACACTCAAACTGAACAGTGCACAATAGACCAATACAGACGTCACACAGGTAGCTATATACGAA
>CALLZA010000054.1 GCA_937858165.1 uncultured Ardenticatenia bacterium | reverse complement strand
GTCTGCAAGCGGTACTCCCCCTCGACCGACATCAGGACGCCCTGGCCGGCCAGTTCTTCTAGCAGTTGCGCCACTTGCTGGCGCAGCCCGGCGCTGCCCTGGGGCAGGTCTTCGACGAGCAGATCGGCCAGGGTCGTGGCGTCGGCCCGCAGGCCGGTAGCCGCCGCGCCGCTGGCCGGCAGCCGCCCGATCAGGAAGATGGTCGCGCACAGCCGCGCTCGCAAAGCCCCTTCGGCCGTGCCGTCATTCTGTTGCTCGATGATGGCGGCCAGGTCGTTGAGCAGCACGCCGCTCTGCAACATGGCCGGCTTCTGCTGGCCGTAGATGAAGTCGCCGCCGACAACGGTGCCGACCGGCTGCTCGGCCACCGCCCGCGACGCTTCGTGCACCATGCGCAATTGGGTGCGCAACTGGGCGGCCGTGCCGGTGTCGATCGCCCGCAGCACCCGTTCCCAGAAGCGGCGTCGGGAGGGCAACAGGGGGTAATCGGGGATCAGCGCCGGTTGGTCGGCCGAACTGGGGGCGATCTTGGTCCCGGCCAGATGGCGGTCGATCTCGCCGCTGCTGTTGTCCAGGACGGTCTTCAGCTGCGGCGTGGTGGTCGGGTCTTTGCGCAGGATTACCTCGCGAACGACGTGCTCGACGTCGCGATCAGACAGCTCGACCCGCACGTTAAAGCGCCCCTGCAACTTCTGGAGTTGGGAGGTGGCCTGGATGGCCGACTGGCCCGTGCCCACGACCAGCAAATTGGAGCCGAAGGCCGAGCAGAGGTCCTCGACGATGGCCTGCACCTCCAGGGCACGGTCGGTGTCTTCGCCGATGGCCTGCTGCATTTCATCAAAGATCAGCAACGCGCAGGGCAACGCGCCCGGCTTGTTCGACTGCAACTCCAGAACCATACGCACCGTTTCCACCAGTTCGGCGTTGGATATCTCCGCCTTTCCAGGGAACTGGGCCTTCAGGAACTCGCGCGCCTGTTTCTGGTTGTCGGCAAAATCGGGCATCGCCGTCAGCAGGCTGCCGGCCAATAGAGGCGAGACGTACATGTCGCGCAGTTCCGTGGTCAGGGTCACCCCTTCTCGCTCCACCGCGTCGCGCACGGCCTCGTAAATCCCCTTGCGTTTCAGCCACAGGACAAAGCGGGCGGGGGCGTACTCCACCGGCAACCCGGCGCTTTCCAGCACGATGCGCAGCATATCCAGGCGGATGCTGTCGGCCCCGCCGCTCAGCCGGCCGGCAGCGGCCCACAGACCGCCGCGCTGCTTGCCGGCCGTGGTCAGTTCGCGCAACAACTCCTTCACACTGTCCGGCAGGCTTGACAGATGGCGCGCCTCGGTGACATCGTCCAGCGTCAAATTGCGCCAGGTGTGCTCCAACACCCGCACCAGATGGGACTTCCCGCTGCCGTAGAAACCGCTGACCCAGACCGCGGGTTGTTTGGATTGGCCGAGTTGGGCCAGGTAAGTCGATAAAATCCGTTCCAGGCCAACGCGGTACTCCCCTTCGCAGACGAAGGTTTGTAGCTCATAACGCAGAACATTCCATTGTTCTGGCGTGCTGGGAGCGGTAACCGTAGTGACGCCATCGTTGGGGATGGAGAACGTCGTGGGGTCGCGCTGAAACAGGTGTCGGTTTTGCATGGTTCGCTGTAGTTCCTCCTAGGCGGTGATGGGAATGGCCAGATAGTTCCAGCCGTCGCGGGCATCCAGCAGCCGGTAGTTGCCGTTTTCATGCTGGCCGGGGAAGAACACGAGCATCCGGCCTTTGATGTCGGGGGCCACCTTCTCGATCGCCGTGGACACTCGGGTCAGGCCAAAGAGTGTGGCCACACCCAGCACGGCGACCACCGTGTTGGCATCAACGCCGGGACTGGCCAGGGCTTCTCGCAATTGCCGCACCACCTCGTCCGCGTAATTGTTCAACGCCAGGCCGATGTCTTCCGGCGATTCAAAGTACGCCTCCCGATAGCGGTGACCGGCCATCCAGCGGGCAAAACTGTCCGACAGGTCGATCAAATGCCATTGATGTTGGGCCTCTCGGGTGGCCAGCCGGAACTCCTCGACTTTGAGCCGGAACCGGCGTTCCTGGGTAGGGTCATAGACCGCAAACCAGACCTTTTGTGGCCCAGCGATGTTGGCTTGCCAGGGCATGCCGACGGCCTGACGATAACTTTGAATGAGTTGGTCGATCTCGCTCATGGGGTAGGGGCCTCATTAGCGCCATTTCGTAGCAAATAGCTGAAGGTGATTTCTGTAACCGCGCCCGCCTGTCGCAAATCGATGGAGCCGGCTTGCGAAGCCGCGACGGCCAGATCACGCAAGCGATGTCGCGGCGCGTCCAGTAGCCTCATCCAGAAGGTATCGAATAAGGCCTCGCCGCGCGCCCCACATAGGTGCCCCTGCAACAGGGCGTAGGCCACAGCCACGGCGTGGGGCGTTGTTGCCGTACGGATCTTAGTCAAATGCCCTTCAAGATACCCGGCTTGTGTCCATGAGGACGCGGCGTTGCGGCCGATTTTGGCCGCGGTTGCGACATTGTAGTGGCCGGGAAAGGCCTCCGTGGCGGCCTTGGCTAGCTGCGCCGCGGGAACACTATGACCAATCGGACTGGACAAAACCGCATGAGCGGTAGCCCGCAACAAGGGGTCTCGCGCCACAGCGCAAAGTAGGGCTAGGGTGGGTTGTGCGGCCGGTTCTTCCGCCCACAGGTCGCGCATCGCCCGGAAGAGCAGACTGTCTGACTTGAGAGCGTACAACTCGCGCAGCGCCCGCAAGGACCGCAGCCGAGTCGAGGCCGTTTGCTTCAGCAGCACATTGTCGTCGATGATGGCGCTTGCATAGTCATCGTAACGGCTATCCGGCGCACACGATTCCAGCAGCAGACGTAGCTCCCGCAACATCATCGTCCGGCTTGTGTGCGTCCCGCCCGGGCCATTTACGAATCCATAGGCTATCGCAAATTCAGGAACAAACAGCATCGGTACCCTTGTGAAATGTGCCAAGAATAGGATGTTTGGCCTACCAATCCCAGCTTTAAGATAAGCCGATAGTATCCTACCTGTGACGATCGCGCAGGTTCTTGTACCACTAGTAGCAGACTGCCATCGCGTTGTTACGGCCCACATTGTGCCAGATTAAGAAAGTCAAATGCCGTAGCGAGCAGGTGGCAGGTCAATAGGCACTTCAGCGCGGGGCGCAGGGCATCATCACAAACGTTCGTCTGCGATTGGCGCTGTCAAGGGGGAGGGGAGACTGCAAAACCGCAAGCATCCATGCAATGGACATAGTTAAGTTAAACTATCTTAGTTTTATCATTTTACCACGCCGGCAACTGCCCGAGCTTGGGCCTTCGGCGCGCGACTGACCAAATCCGTTTCAGAGCCGTGCGACTGGCGGCCGAAAGCTTGTCCAGCACCAGGCGAGCGCCATCACGGTCTTGAATGTTGGCCGCATGGACGACGACTTCGAGCAAGTTACCGACCGTATCGACTACGATGTGGCGTTTGCGTCCGCTGACCTTCTGGCCGGAATCATAGC
>CALLZA010000053.1 GCA_937858165.1 uncultured Ardenticatenia bacterium | reverse complement strand
GTCATAACCGCCAGCGTGCCCTCGGAGCCGCAGACGAGTCGATGTAGGGCGGGATGCCTTCCCGCGCCTTCTTCCGCCGCACCCGGCAGCAGCCGGTCCAGCACATACCCCCCGCAACGCCGCCAGTGGCGCGGCGTGCCCTCGCGGATGACGCGCTGGTTGGCATCATCGGCCAGCAGGGCGGTTATCTGGTGTTCAATGTGCTCTGTTAGAAGGGCGGGAAGGCATTCCGCCCTGTGGGGGAAGTCGGCTGTTGAGCCATCGGCCAGCACCACGCGCATGCCCAGCACGTGGTCGGCGGTCATGCCGTAGACGATGGAGTGGCTGCCGGTGGCGTTGTTGGCCACGGCCCCACCCACTGTTGAGCGGTCGCTGCTGGCCGGGTCGGGGCCGAATTGCAGGGCGTACGGCCGCAGCGCCGCGTTCAGATCGTCCAGCACAACGCCCGGCTGCACCGTCGCCCGCCGCGCCGCCGGGTCGATGGCGATGATGCGGTCGAGGTGGCGGGTGAAGTCGATGACCAGCGCCTCGTTGACCGCCTGCCCGGCCAGACTGGTGCCGGCGGCGCGGGCCAACACGGGAATGCCGTGCGCGGCGGCCAGGGCTACGGCCGCGATTACGTCGTCGGCCGTGCGCGGAATGAGCACGGCGTGGGGCAGGAGCTGGTACAGGCTGGCGTCGGTGCTGTAGAGCACGCGGCTGAGCTTGTCCGTCCGCAACTCCCCAGCCACCTCACGCCGGCAGGCGGCGGCGAACGCGGCCAGCTTCTCGTCGGTCATCATGACCGGCGATCTTAGTCCACTCTGGCCGCCCGTCAACCACGGGATTATTTATCAATTTGTTCTGCTTATTGACAAAAGCCAATCAGTGAGTATACTTATCAATGGCTCCCCCCCCAGAGGTGGACAGTAAGACGCCCGTCTTACTGCCACCTCATTTTTATTGTAGAGCGATTGGCCAAATCGCCTTACACTTGCCCTATGCAACCAAACGCCACCCCCCAACTTGTCCAATCCGGGCCGGAGTTCTACGAAGCCGGTCTCGCCTATCGCTACACCATGCCCGACGGTCCCGGCCCCTACCCCTGTCTCTTATACACATCTGACGCTGCCGACGAGCGATCTAGTGTAGATCTCGGCGGTCGCCGTAACCTTAAAAAAAAAAAAAAGAGGAGAAGAGGGAGAAGGCGTCGTAGAAGTCAGCGAGCTCTTCGTCAATCAGGATTCTGTTGGAGTGCGCTCGCGGGTTTCGAAAGTGCCCGTGGATGCCTACCAGCAGGTTCTTAAATCCTCGGTGCGCACTGATCTCGGATTCCGATCCGTGACCATTGATCGACCAGATGGGTCGTTCGCGATTGGTGCCGAACACCCCGTCGTAGAGCGTTGCGCCGTCGCCGGCGAGCCCTGTTATCGCCCGGACCCTGGCCGGGATGCTCTTCGACGCCTCAGACATCGCGTGGAACAGCGGGCGATTGACAAGTTCATCATCGCAATAGCGGAGCAGTTCGGAGTGACAGCCGCGACGCTTCAGCTCGGTCTGAAGACGCCCCGCGAGCGCTGCCCCTTCCTCGATTGTGGATGCCTTCTTCCCCGTCACGAGCTTGCCGGTCTCGTTGATCGAATAGCCATAGAACACGAGGAACTCATTGAGCCGATCGCGCAGATCGTTGAACCGGTTCGGCTGAGTCACGTACCTGCCTGGACTCATGGCCCTGGCGATGAAGGCACCGACAACGTTGCCTGCC
This sequence comes from uncultured Ardenticatenia bacterium, assembly GCA_937858165.1. Classification (GTDB taxonomy): domain Bacteria; phylum Chloroflexota; class Anaerolineae; order Promineifilales; family Promineifilaceae; genus Promineifilum. The sequence continues at coordinate 91 of CALLZA010000053.1, read as the reverse complement.
TGCTGGCGGGCCTGAACATTGTGCAGAGTGACGTACAGACTCTCGCGCTTGTTCCTGTCTCTTATCCACATCTCCGCGCCCACGGGACCGC
>CALLZA010000052.1 GCA_937858165.1 uncultured Ardenticatenia bacterium | reverse complement strand
TTATGTGGATTACGGTGATAGGTGTGTGCTTGTCATCAAACACGCATCAGAGTGGTGACTAGTATTTCGCAAGTGATAGGCTGATGATGTGTTCTGCCTTATGGTGCGATATGTGGTACAGACCGATCGGGTTGCAGTTACGTTATCACTGTGACCCCTAGATTGAGGGAAAATGTTTTTTTTTTTGCAAGCAGAAGACGGCATACGATATCGAGTACGGTCTCGTGGGCTCGGAGATGTGTATAAGAGACAGGCCGAGATGGGCGCGCGCGTGGCCGGGCATATGTAACACCTGACAGGTGTTGCCGGCGTCACTCGCAGCGTAAGCGAACCCTGTTACAATGCCATCATGACTTCCTCCGACATTCTCATCATTGGCGGCGGCATCGTCGGCCTGGCCACAGCCCACGCCCTTTGCCAACGCTATCCCCAGAAACACATCACCCTGCTGGAGAAAGAGCCGACGCTGGCCTATCACCAGACGGGGCGCAACTCCGGTGTCCTCCACTCCGGTATCTACTACAAGCCCAACTCCCTCAAGGCCGTCAACTGCCGCACCGGCAAGCAGTTGATGGAGGCGTTTTGCGAACGCGAGGGCATCCCGTTCAAGCGCGTCGGCAAGGTCATCGTCGCCACCGAAGAGCGCGAACGAGGGCCGATGAACAATCTGCTGGCGCGCGGCCAGGCCAACGGCGTGCAGTGCGAGTTGATTGATCGAACGCGCCTGCTGGAACTGGAGCCCCACGCGCTAAACGGCATCGCCGCGCTCCACGTGCCGGAAGCGGGCATCACCGACTACAAGCAGGTCTGCGAACGGCTGGCCGAGAAGTTGCGCGCCAACGGTCACAGTATCGTGACCGGAGCGGAGGTGACAGCCATCGTCGAACGGCCGGGCGAGCTAACGGCCGTAACACCGCGCGGCGAGTTTCGCGCCGCCTACCTCGTCAACTGCGCCGGGCTGCACTCCGATCGTGTCACCAAGATGTCGGCGGGTGAAGCACCTGCAACGATCATCCCCTTCCGCGGCGAGTACTTCGAGTTGAAGCACGAGGCGTGGCACCTGTGCAATGCCCTCATTTACCCCGTGCCCGACCCCAACTTCCCGTTTCTGGGCGTCCACTTCACGCGCATGGTCAGCGGCGGCGTCGAGTGTGGGCCGAACGCGGTGCTGGCCTTCGCCCGCGAGGGGTATCACCTGAGCGACATCAACGCCCGCGAACTGTGGCAGACGCTCAGCTACCCCGGCTTCCGCAAGCTGGCCGGCCGCTACTGGAAGATGGGCCTGGGCGAGATGTGGCGCTCAGCCAGCAAGCGCGCTTTTGTCAGCGCCCTGCAACGCCTCATCCCCGACATTCGCGCCGAACACCTGGAGGAGGCGCCGGCCGGCATCCGCGCGCAGGCCCTGGCTCCCGACGGCGCACTGCTCGACGACTTCGCCTTTCATGAGTCGCCGCGCATCGTCAACGTCATCAACGCTCCCTCCCCGGCGGCGACGTCGGCGTTCAGCATTGCGGAGACGGTGGTGGATAAGCTGGAGGATCACTTCTAGGTTGCGACGGCCGACGGGCGACGGCTGACGGCCGACGGCGGACCGCCGAAAGAAGGACGGCCGGCCGCCGTCAATGCAACACATGACAGGTGTTGCCTGAACGAATAGGACTTGAGTGGCAGAATGGGGTATAAGTTCGAGCGGCTCGAAGTGTGGCAATTGGCGATTGATTACACGGATAGGGTCTACCACCTATCCGCGCAGTTGCCTCGTGACGAAGAGTACAACCTCAAAAGCCAAATCAGACGCGCTGCGACCAGCATAACTCTGAACATCGCTGAAGGTTCAACCAGTCTGAGCAATGCAGAACAGTCCCGCTTTATCAGCATCGCGCTCCGTTCGCTTGTGGAGACCGTTGCATGTCTGCACTTGATTAACCGCCACTGTCGTCCTGCCGACGCACAGCTTATGCGTGATGCTTACCGGGATAGCGAAAAGTTGTTTGCCAAGCTCCAGGCCTTCAAACACGCTCTCTCATCGTCGGCCGTGCGCGAACCGTCGCCTGAGTATGAAAACTGACAGCCGACGGCCGACTGCCGTCCTTCTAGCGGCGGTAGGCGGTCGACCGTCAGCCGTCGACCAAATTCCATGACAACACATAACAACAACTTGAATAAGTACAGTTCCCGCGTCACCCAGCCCAAGGCCCAGGGCGCGTCACAGGCCATGCTCTACGGCGTGGGTCTGAGCGACGACGACATGCAGCGGCCGCAGGTGGGCATCGCTTCCATGTGGTACGAGGGTAACACCTGCAACATGCACCTCAACGAGCTGGCGGCGTGGGTGAAGGAAGAGATGACCGACGCCGGGCTGGTTGGGCTGCGCTTCAATACCATCGGCGTCAGCGACGGCATCAGCATGGGCACCGACGGCATGAGCTACTCGCTCCAATCACGGGAGATTATCGCCGACTCCATCGAGACGACGATGGCCGCCCACTGGTACGACGCCTTGGTCGCCATCCCCGGCTGCGACAAGAACATGCCCGGCTGCCTGATCGCCATGGGCCGGCTCAACCGCCCGGCGCTGATGGTCTACGGCGGCACTATTCGCGCCGGCTGCACCGCTCGTCACGCCCAACTCGACATCGTCTCTGCCTTCCAGAGCTACGGGCAGTTCCTGGCCGGGGCGATCAGCGAGACGGAGCGGGCGCTCATCGTGCGCCATAGCTGCCCCGGCCCAGGCGCGTGCGGCGGCATGTACACGGCCAACACCATGGCCAGCGCCATCGAGGCCCTGGGCATGAGCCTGCCCTTTAGCTCCTCGACCCCGGCCGAATCGGTCGAGAAGCGCGACGAGTGCCGGCAGGCGGCCGCAGCGGTGCGCCTGCTGTTGGAGCGCGACATCAAGCCGCGCGACATCATGACCCGCGCCGCCTTCGAGAACGCCATGGTCGTCGTCATGGCCCTGGGCGGCAGCACCAACGCCGTGCTGCACCTGATTGCCATGGCCAAGGCCGTCGATGTGCCCCTGACCATCGACGACTTCCAGAGCGTCAGCGATCGCGTGCCCTTCCTGGCCGACCTGAAACCCAGTGGCGCGTTCGTCATGGAGGACATGCAGGGCATCGGCGGCACCCCGGCGCTGATGAAGTACCTGTGGCAGAATGGCCTGATCGACGGCGACTGCCTGACGGTCACCGGGCGTACCGTGGCCGATAATCTGGCCGACGTGCCCAACCTGCGCGAAGGGCAGCGCGTCATCCACCCGCTGGACGCGCCCATCAAGCCCACCGGACACATCCAGATTCTGCGCGGCAACCTGGCCCCCGAGGGCGCGGTGGCCAAGATTACCGGTAAGGAGGGCACACGCTTCAGCGGCCCGGCGCGGGTCTACGACTCCGAAGAGGCAATGCTGGCCGGGCTGGAGGCGGGTGGGATTCAGAAGGGGGACGTGGTTATCATCCGCTATGAAGGCCCGAAGGGCGGGCCGGGAATGCCGGAGATGCTGACGCCAACCTCGGCGATCATGGGCGCGGGGCTGGGCCAGGACGTGGCCCTGCTGACCGACGGCCGCTTCTCCGGCGGCAGTCACGGCTTCATCGTCGGCCATGTGACACCCGAGGCGCAGGAGGGCGGCCCCATCGCCCTGGTGCGCGACGGTGACGTCATCACCATCGACGCCGCGACGCGGACAATGGACGTAGCGGTGCCGGCCGAGGAGCTGGTCGCCCGCCGCGCCGCCTGGGTCGCCCCGCCGCTGAAGGCAACGCGGGGGACGCTGGCGAAGTACATTCGACTGGTACGGTCGGCGTCCGAAGGTTGCGTGACGGATTAGAAGCGGAACCCGGCGGGAGAAACGACGTTGGCGGCTGCCTCTTCATACTGCTGCAGAGACAGCCGCCACATCTCAACTGGAAACACCCCAAGCTACATCTACATTATCGCGACCATCGTCAACAAAGCGTCAACAACGCCAAGTTCCATAAGCCAATCCTGTGCCGGGGCCGAAATTGCCCCGACATTCAGCCCTGCAAACCCCTTCAGAGAGGCGATCGGCTCATTCTTGGGCACGAAGAAAGTGTCAACTCCCCATTGCTTCGCGTCAACGATCCGTCTACAGATGCGTAAAGACCGCCAATAGGAGCTACCGTTGCCTGGGCGCACATGGTAAGATGTACTCTTCTTGTCAGCGCTTCGCTCGCCGGCCTCCGCCGCGGCTATGATAGTATGGGAGTGTCCTATGGCAGGCCTTTCGGTTTTGGTACTTGGGCCAGTTTCCGCATGGCAGGAAGGGCAGCAGGTGGGCAGCTTCCGAACAAGGCTCGCCCAGGCTTTGCTCATCTACCTGGCGTGTCGGCCGGAGCGCCACCGGCGTGAGCACATTATGGCTCTACTCTGGCCGGGGCTGCCGCAAGCCTCGGCCCAGCAGAACTTGCGCCAGAACCTCTACTTTCTGCGCCAGACCATTCCCACGGTTGCGGCCGTTGACGGCAATGGCGAACTTCCGCTGCTGCTGGCCACACGGGACACGATCCAGCTGCATCCGAACGCTGCCATAGCGGTCGATGCCACGCGCTTCGCCCAGTTGATCGACCTGCTGCGACCCAGCCAGGAGCAACTGAGGGAGGCCGCAGCCCTTTACCGTGGCGACTTTCTGGCCGACTTCTACCTGCCCGATAGCAACCCATTTGAGGAGTGGGCTGCGGCGCGGCGCGAAGCGTTGCGGCGGGGTGCTCTGGTCACGCTGGAACGCCTGACCGCCTTGGCCCTGACCGAGAATGATCACCAGGCGGCCGAAGCGTACGCCCGGCAGCAACTCGCCATCGATGCACTGCATGAGACGGCCAATCGCCAGTTGATCGAGATACTGGCCCGTGCCGGCCGGCGCAGCGCGGCACTCCATCACTACGACGACTATCGCCACCTCTTACAGACAGACCTCGGAATTCGGCCTGGTTCGGAGACGCTCCGGCTCGTCGAACACATCCGCAGTGGCGAGCTGGAAGCGGTCGACGCGCGTCCCGAATCAATCCGGGGCTATGAGATCATCGAGGAGCTGGGGCGCGGCAGCTTCAACACTGTCTTTCGCGCCGCGCAGCCATCCGTCCAGCGGGAGGTAGCAATCAAAGTCATTGCGGCGCGCTATGCCGATGACGCCGACTTCATCCGCCGCTTTGAGATCGAGGCGCAGACCATCGCCGGATTGGAGCACGCCCACATCGTTCCGCTCTACGACTTCTGGCGCGAACCGGGCGGGGCCTTTCTGGTGATGCGCTATTTGCGTGGTGGCAATCTCAAGACGGCAGTAGCCAATGGCGGCTGGCCGCTCGACCGGGTTGCGCAACTGGTCGACCAGATGGCGGCCGCGCTGCACATGGCCCATCGCCACGGCATCGTCCATCGGGACGTGAAACCAGCCAACATCCTGCTCGATACAGACGGCAACGCCTATCTGTCCGACTTCGGGATCGCCCAATTGCTTCAGCGCCATGGCGAAGAACGCCGTTCCGACGCCTTTGAGGGCACGCCCGATTATGTCGCGCCGGAACAGGCGCGCGGCAAGGCGGCCTCGCCGCTCAGCGATCAGTATAGCCTCTGTCTCTTATACACATCTCCGAGCCCACGAGACCGTACTAGATCTCGTATGCCGTCTTCTGCTTGAAAAAAATACGCACTACAACGTTAATTTCTATATCCACTGCATCACACAGTCTTGTATCTATACAACTTTCTACGCTCATTGTCCATTGATATCCACCGACCTATACAGCTTCGCGTCTCCACCACA
>CALLZA010000051.1 GCA_937858165.1 uncultured Ardenticatenia bacterium | reverse complement strand
CACTCTGCATGAGATATCTGCATGTTTGTGAGAATAGCTCACTATATTACGTTCGCGTGCATCTGCTTACTAGTGATTCATTATAATGTTGTATAGCTCTGTGTATATTTGTTTTTTAGTTGTTTTTTGTTTTTTTTTTCAAGCAGAAGACGGCATACGAGATCTAGTACGGTCTCGTGGGCTCGGAGATGTGTATAAGAGACAGTCCTCTATCTGCGTTTCGTGCGCGAGCCGTTGACGCCGCTGGAGTATCAGCGCTGGATGAGCCGCCCGGGCCGACCGGAGTTCAAGGCTCCCGGCCGGCTGGCGCGCGTGCCGCTCATCTCGCGCATTGGCGACGCCTTCTTCGACCTGTCGCTGCTGGTGCGCGGCACGCTGCCCGGCGGTACGTCGGCGGCGGCCGAGATCGAGACACGCGAACTGAACAAACGCGACCCACGCTACGTCTACTACGGCCGCGTCGTGCGCGACGGCGGCTGGGTCGTGCTGCAATACCTGTTCTTCTACACCATGAACAACTGGCGCTCCGGCTTCTATGGCGTCAACGACCACGAGGCCGATTGGGAGCAGGCGTTCGTCTACCTGTTTGAGGAGGCCGACGGGACGACGCGGCCGATGTGGTTGGCCTATGCCGCCCACGACTATCAGGGGGACGAGTTGCGCCGCCGCTTTGACGATCCCGCGATCCACCGCGTTGGCGATCACCCGATCATCTTCGCCGGGGCCGGTTCGCACGGCAGCTACTTCGAGCCGGGCGAATATATGATGAACATCGAGCCGTCGTTCCTGACCCCGGTCAAGGACGCGCTCAACCTCATCCGCAAATTCTGGATCGAGACGCTGCGCCAGGGTGACCCGGCCAACGCTGCCCGCCGCATCGAGCAGCTCATTAGCGTCCCCTTCGTCGATTACGCGCGCGGCGATGGGCTGTCCATCGGTCCCGGTCAGCCCGTCGAGTGGACGCCCCTGCTCATCTCGGACGATGTGGCCTGGGCCAATAACTATCGCGGCCTGTGGGGGCTGGATACCCAAGACCGGTTTGGCGGCGAGCGTGCCCCGTCCGGCCCCAAGTACAACCGCGACGGCAGCATTCGCATGTCGTGGTACAATCCGCTGGGTTGGGCCGGCGTGGACAAGCTCTTCCCGCCCAGCCATCTGCCCGACGAATTGCGCGAGCGCATGGGCGAGGTTGAGGCCGAACTGGCGCAATTGCGCGGCCAGATCGAGACGGAGCGCGAGTTCCTGCGCGACGTAGCCCTGGACGTAGAGGCGCTAAAGGCTACCGACTACTTCAGCGCCCTACACGACGCCCGGGCCAAGGAGTTGGCCGCGCGGCAGGCGGAGTTCCAGAGGCTTGTGGCGCGCGAGATGGAGCTCAATGAGACCCAGTTGGCGCTGTCGGACTATCTGGCGCGGGTGGAGGTCGGCGACTATGGCCCGCCGGCGGCCCACCTGAAGCAGCCCCATCAACCCACGCCGCCGGTAATGCAGCGCCGGGCCATTGAGGTCTGGGCGGCTGTCAGCGGCGCGTTGGCCCTGATGTCCTTTGGCTATCTGATCGTGGCCACACCGCGCCACTGGATCGCCTGGGCGCTGGCGGCGGCGCTCATCTTTGGGGCCATCGATGCGCTGGCCCGCGGCCGGCTGGCCCGCTTTCTTCTTTCCACTATCGTCGCCCTGGCGGTGGTCTGCTCGATCATCCTGTTCATCGAATTCTGGCAGTGGATCATCATCGGCGGGTTGGCGCTCATCGTCATCTACATGATCCGCGACAACCTACGCGAAGTGAGACTATAAGCGGAACACAGCGGGCCCGCTGTGTTCCGCGTCGCTCTTAGTTCGCGCTAGGGCCGGGCGGCTGGGGGGCGTCGCGGAGGTTGTCCATGGCCTGCTCGACCAGGGCGCGTGTCAACGCCTCATCGGGTGGGGCTTCGCCCGCATAGGTCGTGTGACTGACGCCGATCACGACGTGACCCTGGCGCACTTTGACGACGTGGATGAGCAGGTCGCCGCTCTCTGTGCCGTGGGTCGTCAGCGCCGCGGCAAAGCGGCCGTCGCCCAGGTCGGGGAACTCCAGCGGGACGAAGGCGGCCGTTGTTGCGCCCAGGGTAAAGTCGCCGCACGTCTCGGTCGCGGCGGCCATGTCGGCCAGGGCGGCTTCGGCGTCGGCGGCCGAGGCGTAGACAACGTACTCGATGGCCACGCTGGGCAGCCCGTCCAGATGGCGATAGCCGACGGTGGCGATGCCGATGCTGCGCGCCGGCAGATCGCGGCAGGCGAACGGGTAGGTGTCGCCCGGTTGCGGCGCGCGGCGCTGAAAATCGGGCTGAGGACTCATGGCCCAGTCGGCAGGCACGGCGTCCTCGCGCGGCAGGCGCAGCACGTAGTCGGCCCCTTCGCGGGTGGCGAGGGCTGGCGGCGGCGCGGGCAGCGTGGCGGTCGGCGCGGGCGCCGGCGTAGCTGATGGGGCTGGTGAGACGACGGCGGTCTGGGGGGGTGGTGTGGGGGCCGTGCTCTCGATGGCGGGCGTAGGGGTGTCGGTCGCGCCACCGGCGCAGGCCGCCAATAGGAGGGCGAGGCTCAGAGCTGTGAGTGCCATTGTGCGCCGGGTCATGGTACGATACCTCAGTTGCGGATTTGGTTTGGCGAGTATAAACGGACGCCCGGCTCTTTTCAACGCCGCCGCCCGCACGGTCATGGAGCCGTCATCATGAGACATCGCACGCTGCGCTCTGGCCTGGCTCTGCTGATGGCGCTCATTGCCACTCGCGCCCTGGTGGGCCGCCACGCTCCGCTTCAGGCCCAGACTCACTCAACCCTGCGCGTCGCCACTCTTTTCAGGGTTTGACACCGTCCCGGGTTGCGCGTACACTCAAACTTGGCCGACGCCGCCGCGACCGGCATACCTAAACAGGAGAGATGGAATGAACGACGCCGCAACTGTCCACGATGCGATTCGCCGGGTGAAGGCCGGCGAACTGAAGCGCCCGACCAACTGCGTCCACATGGACCAGATTCAGGAAGTGACGCCGCGCACCGCCGGCTGCGAGGATTGCCTGAAGATGGGCGCCAGTTGGGTTCATCTGCGCGTCTGCCTGACCTGCGGCTACGTCGGCTGCTGCAATAGCTCTCAGAACAAGCACTCCTCGCGCCACGCCAAGGAGACCGGCCACGCCGTCGTGATGTCGATGGAGGGTGGTGAGGAGTGGATGTGGTGTTACGAGGATGAGGACTTCATCATTCCCCGTCGCCGATGATCGATCCCTTCGGCCACCCGCCGAACCCCGCCAGTAGCGGCCCGCCCCGCGCCGCCTCATCGGCCGCGCGCGACGCCGGCAGTATTGCCGCGGGCGAGCGGCGCGTCATCACCGTGCTGTTCTGCGACGTGGTCGGCTCTACGTCGCTGGCCGGCCGTCTCGACCCCGAAGAGTGGGCCGAGGTGATGAACGAGGCGTTCCGCTACATGATCGCCCCCATCGAGGAGTATGGCGGCATGGTCGCCCGGCTGATGGGCGACGCCGTGCTGGCCTTCTTCGGCGCGCCCCAGGCCCACGAGGACGATCCGCAGCGGGCGGTGCTGGCCGGGCTGGGCATTGTCAACGGCCTGCGACAGTTTATCCACCAGTTCAATGAAGATTACGGCTTGGCGTTCAACGTCCGCGTCGGCATCAACACCGGCCCGGTCGTCGTGGGCGAGATCGGCAGCGGCCAGTCGGGTGAATACACGGCCATGGGCGATGCCATCAACCTGGCGGCGCGCATGGAGCAGACGGCTGCGCCGGGCACAGTGCAGATCAGTGAAGACACCTACCGCCTAATCGCGCCGCTGTTCGACGTATGGGACCTGGGCGGCATTGAGGTCAAAGGCAAAGAGGAGCCGGTTCACGCCTACCGCGTGCTGGGGCTGGAGCCGCAACCGGGCCGGCTGCGCGGGCTGGAAGGGTTCAGCGCGCCGCTGGTCGGCCGCGCGCGCGAGATCGCCCGCCTGCGTGACATTCTGGCCGCTCTGCGCGACGGCCACAGCCGCATCTGCTACCTGATCGGCGAGGCCGGGCTGGGCAAGAGCCGCCTCATCGCCGAGGTGCGCCAGGAGTGGCGCGACCAACTGGCGGCCACTTTCGGTGACGTGAACCCCCTCTGGCGTGGCTGGTCGGAGTTCGTGGCCGTCTCCTTCGGGGCCAGCCGCCCTTATGACATGCTGAAGCGCCAGGTGCGCCACTTTTGCAGCATCCGCGAGACCGACCCCTCGGCCGTTATCCACGAACGGCTGGAGGCGCTCATTGGGGCGTACCCGTCGGCGCTGCACCAACGAATGCATCGCGTCTTCGGCTTCCTCCTGGGCGACGGCAGCGACTTTCAGAGCGACGCCGGGGCGTTCCAGCGCGAGTTGCGGGCCGTGCTGGAGCAGATGGCCCAGGTCCAACTCGCTCAGGGGCCGGTAGTCTACGTCATCGACGACGTGCATTGGGCCGACGTGGCCTCGCTGGAGGCGTTGCGCGCCCTGTTGCCCCTGGTGGAGCGCCAGCCGGTGCTCTTTCTCTTCGCCATGCGCCCCGATTGGAGCACGCCCGGCTGGCAGCTCTACGTCGAGGCGCAACTGGAGTACCCGGAGTACTGCGCCTCCATCTACCTGGAGCCACTCTCACCGGGCGACAGCCGGACGCTGGTCGACGAACTGCTGGATGAGGCGGCCGTGCCCGACGCCGTTGGCGACCTGATCCAGCGCAAGGCCGAGGGTAACCCTTTCTTTATTGAAGAGACAGTGCGGACGCTGGTCGATAGCGGCGCGTTGCGGCGCGATGCGAGCGGGCTGCATTGGGATGCCGGCGCCGATCTGGAAGAGGTGGCGGCGCTAATCGGGCTGCCGGGCAACGTCCAGGCGTTGCTGACGGCGCGCATCGACCAGCTTGCGCCCGACGTGCGCCGGACGCTGCAACTGGCGTCGGTCATCGGCCGCTCCTTCGCTTCCCCCGTGCTGGAACGCATCGCCGAGAAGCCGGGCGCGGTGCTGGCCGAGCACCTGAAGCGGCTGGCCCAGGCCGATCTGGTGCGGCCGACAGGCGGCGGCGCGGCCGACGACTACGCCTTCCGCCACGCTCTGACGCGCGACGCGGCCTACGAGACGATCCTGCTGCGCCAGCGCCGCCGCTACCACCGCCGCGTGGGCGAGGCGATGGAGACGCTCTATGCCGACCGGCTGACCGATGAAGCGCCGCGGCTGGCCTATCACTTCGCCGAGTGCCGCGACTGGCCCAAGGCGGTGCGCTATTACACTCTGGCCGGCGAGGCCGCGGCCCGCCTCTATGCCAACGTCGAGGCCATCGAACACCTCAGCCGGGCCGTGGACATCTGCCGCGCCGCGCCGGAGGCCATCGACGAGGCGCAAATGGCCGGGCTGTTCCGGCGGCGCGGGCGGGTGCTGGAGGTTGCCGGGCGACACGATGAGGCGTTGCGTAACTACGAAGATCTGCAACGTCTGGGCCGCGAGCGCAACAGCCCGACGCTGGAACTGGAAGGGCTCATGCCCCAGGCCCCCATCTACCTGACGCCGACGCCGCACATGGACGCGACGCGCGGCGGTGAGTTGGCCGACCGCATCCTGGCCCTGGCCGAGCAGGTCGGTCGCCCCGACGCCACCGCTTATGGCCATTGGGCGCGACTGCTGCTCTACATCAACGCCGCGCCGGACGGGGCGCGGGGGGTCGAGGCGGGGGGGGGCGCGCCGGGGCGGGGGCGGCCCGCCGCGGCGGAGGGGGGGGAGGGGGAGGAGGGGAGGGGGGAGGCGCGGCGGGGGGGGGGGCGCTTGG
>CALLZA010000050.1 GCA_937858165.1 uncultured Ardenticatenia bacterium | reverse complement strand
TGTTTGTGCTGCGCAGAGGTCGACTAGTCTTATTGTTTGTATGTATGTAGTCATTTACTGACGTGTGTGTGTGGTGTCTGTTACGGGTCGTTAGTCAGTCTCGTGCTGATGCTATGTGTTTTTTTTTTTTAATGATACGGCGCCCACCGAGATCTACACTAGATCGCTCGTCGGCAGCGTCAGATGTGTATAAGAGACAGGGTTTGACGACTCTTGCATCCAGCGCACCAGGCTGCCGTAGGCGTCGGACAGTTGCGCGCCGATGTTGGCCGCCTGTTCGGCCACCAGCGGCGCGCCGAAGATCACCAACAGGATGACGACCAACGCCAGCACGCTGAACAGGGCCAGCACCGACGCCGACGCCGGCAAGCCACGCCGCTGGAGCCAGGCCACCGCCGGCTGGAGCGCTGTACTGATGATGACACCGGCCACCAGGATGAGCACCACCTGATGGAAGCGAAACAACATCCACACCGACAGCGCCACGAGACCGACGACCAGCGTGGCCGTCACCAGTTGTCGAACCGAAAGCTCGGGCAGTTCCAGAGCGGGTCTATGATCGAGCATGACGTGTGCTCCGACGGGCTGGGCGCGACAAGGGCTACTGGCGGGCCATGACGCGGCCAAGCAACCACCAGTCGAGCAAGAAAAATACGAGGGCAAAACCAAATAGCGCCCCCAACAAGATAATACTCGGGAATTGCCCGCGTAGCATCACGGATTGTAGAAGATTGATGCCATACGTCACTGGCAGCGACCACGACACGATCCGCACCGGCTCCCACAGCCGGTAGAGGGCCAGGAAGAAGCCGCTGAAGAAGATGCTGGCCAGCAGCAGGATCATGGCGTACTGGATGGCCTGGCTGTCGGTGCGGGCCAGCAGCGACAGGAAAAAGCCCAGACTGAGCGAGGCGCACAGCAGCCCCAACGCTACCAGCGCATAGTGGCTCCAATCGCCCAGCATGGGCACGCCAAGCGCGAATACGACCAGCAACGTCAGCACCGTGGCGATGACCGCGGTCAGGATGAGATAGCCCAGAAACTTGCCGATGAGCGTCTGGAACGCCGACACGGGCGAGGCGCGGAAAAGCTCGATTGGCCCATCCTGCCGCTCGCGAACGATGGACAGGCCGGCCAGCGTGACGGCGATGTGCTGCAACAGCAGGGCGATGACCGCCGGGACAAAGAAGTCCGTCGGCCCCAGACTGACGTCAGTGATGCTCAACGTCTCGCTGCGGAAGGGGGAGACAAGCACCTCGGAATCGAGGTTCTGATACTGGCTCAGCATCGTATCGACCTCGGCCAGTTCGGTCTCGATGGCCGTGGCCGTGGCAGCGCGCTCAGTGGCGGACGTCGCGGCGTCGTCGCCCAGTGCCGTGGCGCTCAGTTGCATCGCCTGAAGCCGCGCCTGAAGCGTCTCCGCGCCCATCGTGTTCTCGACGCCGGACAGCAACGCCACCCCGGAACCGGCGGCTACAGCCAACAGCCCCAGCTCGCTGTCGAGTTGCCCGGCGGCCGTCTGCGCCGCGGCCTCGTCGCCCGCTTCCAGGGCCAGACGCGTCGTTGTCGCCGCCTGGCGCGCCGTGGCGATGCGCTCTTGCAGGGCACGGGCCTCTGTCTTGCCCTGATCGGCGGCCGTCAACAACACCTGGCGGTTGATCTCCTCGATGTAGTTGCGCCCCAAAATCTGGACGTAGGTCTGCTCGTAGGGGTCGATCTCGTAGTGGTAGAGCTGGAAGGCGGCCTGCTCGTTGTTGCCGATCTGCGTCGCCGGGTCGGGCGGCACGACGACGACGAGATCGACCTCGCGCTGCCGCAGCCGGCGGTCGGCCTCGGCCGCGTCGGCGATGACACCTTGCGGGTCGATCTGTTGGCCCAGCCGGGTCGCGTAATCCTCGACCATCGGCCGCATGGGGCTTTCGTCGGGCACGACGAACAGCGTGCGCAAGGGCCGGATCTGCTCACGGTAGCCGATGCCGAACAGCAACAGGATGAGGAACGGCCCCAGGATGAGAGACATGACCAGCCGCGGCTGGCGCAAGACGTTGAGAATCTCCTTGCGAACAAAGGCAAAGATGCGAATGAAGTATTGAACGATGCTATGCATGGGTCTCTCCTGCCTGCGACCGCCGCGCCGCTTCCTGTTCCAGCAACATGACGAACACTTCGTCGAAGGGCGGGTTATATTCGCCTGCCTCGGTCACGGTCACGTCGCGCTCGTCCAGCCAGCTCATGACTGCCGGCAGCGCCGTGCTGGCGTCATCGACCACCAGTTGCAGCGACAGGTCGGGGTTGACCGTCACCTGCCGTTCGCGGACGAAGGGCGCGGCGCGCAGTTCGCTCAACTGCTGATAGTCGAGTAACCGTTCCGGCTTAATGCGCAGGACGTGGCCGCCCAGGGCGCGGCTGCGCAACCCATCGGGCGTTTCGACCATGAGCAGACGCCCGTCGGCCATCACGCCAACGTAGTCGCAATAGGCGGCCTCGCCGACGTACTGGGTCGTCACGAACAGTGTGCGTCCTTGCTCTTTCAATTGCTCGAAGTGGCCCCAGAACTTGCTGCGCAAGACGGGGTCGATGCCCGCCGTCGGCTCGTCGAGGAAGATGAGCTCCGGATTATGGACCAGGGCCGCGGCCAGGCTCAGCCGCTGGCGCATGCCGCCGGAGATGTTGCGGGCGCGCTTGCCCTCGTGCCCTCTCAACTCCACCAAATCGAGTGACTCCTCCAGAAGGCGCTTGCGGCGCAAGGGCACGCCATAGAGCGAGGCGGCGAAGTTGAGGTTCTCCCAGACGGTCAGGTCGGGATACATGACGAACAGTTGCGGCATGTAGCCGATGCGCTGGCGGTCGGCGGTGGTAAAGTGGTCGGGCGAGCGGCCGAGCACCTCGACCACACCGCCGCTGGCCTCATAGATGCCCAGCAGCAGGCGCATCGTCGTCGTCTTGCCACAGCCACTGGGGCCGATAAAGCCGAAGATAGAGCCGCGCGGTATCGACATCGTCACGCGATCGACAACCACATCGTCATCGAAGCGCTTGGTCAGGTCGTGGGTGCGAATGACCACCCCATTTTGTTGGGCTAGTTCGTCGCTGGGTGGCGTCATAGACCATTTCTCCCTAAAGAGCCGGCGGCGTCCATGCGCGGCCGGCATCACTGCTCTGTGTCCTAAACAACCGGAAACCCTTCCCCGGGCGAATCGGGGAAGGGTTCGGGTGTAACGGAACCAAAACAGACGTTACTGTACTTAGGCGCTGGGGCTGCTGTGACGGTTGAAAAAGTCGTTGACTTCCATCTCCGCTTTTTCGCGCTCCCAGCCGTACCGCTCCTGGATCCGACCAATGACTTCGTCCTTGCTGCCGCCAAGCGTCTCCAGATCGTCGTCGGTCAGCTTGCCCCACTGCTGCCTGACCTGTCCTTTCAACTGCTTCCACAAACCACCGAACACATCATCATTCATAGATACACTCCTCTTGTCGCCTGCCGTCCTTCTCCCTTAAGGCAATGCGCCAGTGGCGCCTTGATTGACTGAAGTCGTGCCAACACTATACGTTTGCGGGCCGCTCGCCTCAATGTGCCAGGGGTACAAATGGACGACACAGTGGCGATATAGCCTCTACTCCACTCGCAGCATCAGCATGTCGCCCACCCGCGTCACGTGCAGACCGAACCCCACGCCAAGCGCCTCGCCGCCGACGCGGTCACTACACAGCGAGAGCGGCGCCGCCTCATCCGGCAGCAGGTCGCTGGTAGTGTCCACACGGCAGACGTGGACGCTATCGCCATTGACAATGACGATGTCAGCGGGGCCAATGGGCCGAGTGACCGAGGCCGGGCGGGCATTGGCCGGCCGTTTGGCCGGCAGAACGACGGGGTGGAGGCGTCTCATCTTCTTACTCCCGTGTCGCGCGGTTGACCGCAGCGATCAGACCACGGTAGGTATCCGGGTGGCGCAGCCAGAGCAGCGTCGCCGCGCCGACCAGCAGGGCCACAACCACGCCCAGCAGGGCCACACCGCGCCGGCTCTTCCGACTGGTCATCGCGCTGGCCGCTTCGGCCACAATGCCCGGCAGCGCCGGGTCGATGCCTTTCAGGTCATTCAGGAAGCCGTCGATCTCGTCGCGGGCGGTCAGGCGCGTCTGGCCGTACTGCTTCTGAATGGTTTCCACCACGCGATCGTACTGCTCACGCAGACCAGCCGCCGCCGCTTCAGCGGGGCTGTCGGCCGTGTGGCCGCCGCGCAGCGCATCGAGCGCCTCGCGGGCCAGTTGTTCAATTGATTCTTTATCGAGGGATGCCATCGTTGTTACCGTTCCTGGGCGGGCGGGCTATGGTGCGCCGCTCGCCCATCTTCACGATAACATAGGCCAGAGGGGGTCACAATGTGCCGGGGGTATAAAGAGAGGAACGTACTCCCGTGCGTCGCACTTCAGAAAGTGCGTCGCACGTTCTTGTGCACCTGCCAGAAGGTGCAACCCACTTCAGAAAGTGGGATGCACCGGGTTATGAAAGGCGCGGTCGTTCGCCGTTAGGGCTGCCTGTCTCCGGTACGAGATGACCAGGAGGAATCGGCCGGTTCTGCCACTGGAAGACCACACCCGCCGGCCCGTCTATAGCGCGGTACAGGCTATAACGGAGCAAATAGTCAGGATCGGTATCATCAGGCCACCGGCCGGCGACTGTTACTGTCCACTGATCAAATGCCATCCCATGGGCCAGGCCATAGAGCCGATCACGGTCGGCGCCGATGACGAGCGAGCAGTAAGCCAGCAACGGGCCGAGGAAAGCCCCACAATCGCGCGGGTCGCTATAATTCCAGTCTGCATTCATCACTAGAGCGACCAGCGCCCATGTGAGGAGTGGTTCTGAGCGCCGCCTAACCGAGAGGGTAGCCATGCGATAGCCGAAGTCGTACAGTAAGCTGTAGACATGGCTGGCGCGGTCAAGGTCGCGCTGGATAGTTCGCAGAACGTCCCTTTGTTGGGGCGTCGCCGCGATGTAGAGGTCGACGAGCAACGCGATGGCTTCATCATCTGTGGAGGGAAGGGGGCTTTCCCAGTACGGTTCATGCTCGATTCCCTCCACAGCTGCGATCGCTTTCGTCGCGCGATCTAGGAATTCGTCGTCGATCATTGCGTCGTGCGTGCTTCGAGCCAGCGCTGCAATGACTTCTGACTCTCGCCAGACCGCCGGCCGGCAATAATCCCCTCAACGCTGATGTCCTCATCGAGGAGCGGCCAGTGAATACCCTCGTTGTCGCCAATCCACTCCCATTGGGCGCGTTCGTCGGGCGTGCCGTGCAGTAGGCGGGGGTACCACGCCAGAGGGATGGAAATCGTTCGGCCATCGGCTAAATCGATTGTGAGGGCGTCTTCAGATACGAAGATATTTTCACCGTTAGCTACTTGAATTTCAGTCACTAAAGTATTCATGCCACTCCTCTAATAGCTGTTGGTGGTGCTCCTCGATTAGCCTTTGAAGGCGGCCGATTTCCTGACGCGGGAATCCTTTGCTATATTCCAATCTGATGGGTGTCAGCCAGAACTTCGCCGTAAAACGCTCGCGTCGCACATGAACGTGCGGCGGCTCCAAGTAGTCGCTTGCTTGAGTAGAAGAAGAATCGATAAGGACCAATGCGCAGGGACGTAAGCATAATGGTAAAATTATACCTGTCTCTTATACACATCTGACGCCGCCGACGAGCGCTCTAGTGTAGATCTAGATGGTCCCAGGATCATTAAAAAAAAAAAACACAAAAAATGACGATGCAAGAAATAAGGAGAG
>CALLZA010000049.1 GCA_937858165.1 uncultured Ardenticatenia bacterium | reverse complement strand
GGTATCCACGCCCCGATCGCTGAACGTGCCAGAGATCTGGGCCGTCCCGGAGCCAAACTGTACCTCGCTAAAGGTTGTGCGCAGGAAGGGGATTTCGTGGGCCGTGCCAGTGGCCACGGCGCTCAACGAGTAAACGCCATACTGGCTGCCGACAAAAGCGTTGGCGTAAACGCCGTCGCGCGCCGCGCCGTCGTTGTGCGCACCGTCGTCGAGAAGGGCGACGGTCTGCGTCGTTCCATCGGGGCGAACGACAGTACACGTCACTGTAGCGCCAGCAAGCGGGGCATCTTTAATCATTACCTTCGATGTGAGTTTCACCGTGCCGTTCAAGGGTCTCCACGTCGCGTCCGGCGTCAGAGAGAGGGTAATGTCACTATCCTGAACGACCGTCACCACCCAATTGGCCTGATCGCCCGGCAATTGACCGGCGGCGGTGATCTTTGCCTGCCACTCGCCGTAGGGCGGTTCGATCACGGTAAAGACAGCGTACTTGCCGGGCAAGAACTCTGTGTCGTTCTGTTCATCCGTACGGGCTTCTTCATACGTGATCTTGGGATCGGTCGTAGCCGAAGAAATCACCCGACCGGTCGGGTCAACGAGGCTCAGGTACAGATCACCTGCTCCCCACGACAACACAATACTGGCCGACGTGACGGCATCTATCCCGACCGTCTGGGTGCGGGTCTGTCCTTCAGCGACAACGCCACTAAACATGCCCAGGCTCGACGTCGCGACTTCTGGAGCAGCCGGCGTCGCCTGGGGCGTAAACGAGGGTCCGGCTGGGCTGGAGGGCGCGTGCACCCTGAGCTTGCTCGCGATGTAGTTGACGATCGCCATGTCGCTATCATTGTGCCGGCGCAGGGCGGCAGCGATGGAGTGGTGGTTCAAATCCCGTGGGCCGTTCAGGGTCGTATTTGAACTGTTGTGACCCGGCACATTAAACAGGTTTGCGCTGCGTTCTGTTACCATGAAATCGTTGCCACCGGCGTACAAGCCGTTTTTCAACAGAATGTCATACACCAGCGCGGCCGTCGCCCGCTGTTTCCAATCAGGCAGGGCGAACGCCTGCTCAAATTCAGCACACCGGACCGCCACCGGGACGGGACCCACGAACCAAATCCACTTCACACGGTAGCACCAGCGTCCGGACTCGGCGTAGACAGCGTGATAACGCACACCGTCTCTCGCCGGGTGGTCCATGCTGAATTGGTAGGCCTTCAACTCTCTGAGGCTCTCCATGGCATCGGTGTACTCATAATCATCAATACCCATCCAGGAAACCCCCCAGGATACCAAGGCCATGAAGGAACCAAATTGGGGTGTGGCCAGGGTGATCAGGGTCTCGACATCGTTGTCGGGGTTGAGACTGAAATCCGAGATGTAAGCCCGCGAGTCCAGCCCCCCCTTGCTGTGGGCAACGATGTTGATCCGATCAACGCCATAGCGCGTCCTCATCTGCTGGACGACCCGCTTGATGATCTTGGCGTGATCGGCCGGCGCGCCCTGCCCCATGAAATTTTCCATGTGGAGGGTGAGAAAGCCGGCGCTGTTCAGTCGACCGCGGAACCCGAAGTAGTATTCGCCGTCGTCTTTGTCCCAGTATTCGCACCCAACACCCACGTTGGGGACAGAGCACGGATCATCACCCGCCTTACTGCCGCCGCGGCCGTGGACCAGCAGTATCGGCCGCGCCGCTTCGAACATGAGCGCCACCGACTCTACGCCAATCCCCCACACTTTTTGGCTGTTGTCGACGTCCACGTCGACGCGGATTTCATTGTGGCCGGGTATGGGCGCAGTGGTGCACTCAGACATGTTGACCGGCTTCTGCTCTCGGCCACCCTCGTTACACTGCGGCACGGCGAACCGGATTTTGCGTACATCGACCTGAATAAATGTCTGTTTCCAATCATCATTTCTCCCCGTCAGGTCGCCAACATACTGGCCGTTGACATAGATCTTGTTCCGCTCCGGTCTGACATCGGTGCCGTTGTAGGTGGTGTCTACGTCATAGGCGCGGATAGCGAGTGTCACCTTTGGCGGGACAATGCCCGCAGCAATGAGCCAGTCCACATCCTTCAGATAGCCGTTGGCGTCCGTTCGCCCGACTACCCGAGTAACATCCAGCGCGAATTGGATCGGCCCGTCGGTATTGTACCGGTACTCATCCAGAGTCGGCGCGGAATCCAGGATGTAGACATCATCTTCTGGTCTCGGAAGGAAGTAGCTCATCTCTCCGATTGTCACCGGCGGGTCATAGACAGGCCGGACGGTGATCGTCACGGTAGCCACGTTCGAGTCAGCCTGGCCGTCATTCACCTTGTAGGTAAACGTATCGGTGCCGCTGAAGATGGCGGTCGGAACGTAGGTGAACCCCCCGGTGTCGCTCAAAGCCACATTGCCATGAGCGGCCGTTGTCACCAGCCACGCCGTGATGGGATAGTCCTCATAGTGGGTGTCGTTACCCATTACGCCGGGCTCCACTACGGTGAGCGTCTGGCGCTGATCGACGGTGTAGGCGTCATTGACAGCCACCGGCGGCGTGTAGTCGGGCGGGACGTAGGGGCCGAAGGGGCCGGTCTGGTCTTCGGCCTGACCAAACTCGTTGTTGCCCCAGCAGTCGACACTGCCGTCAAATCTCAGGCCGCAGGTGTGACGGCCGCCGGTGTAGATGCGCCTGAAGAAACCAGTCTGATTGGAGGCCTGTCCCGATTCGTTCTCGCCCCAGCAGTCCAGGCTACCGCCGGGCTTAAACCCACAGGAGTGACTCAGCCGCGTGCTGACCTGGATAAAGGGGCCAGCCTGGCTGACTTCGGCGCCACCAGCCAGCCCGTCTTCCGGCTCCCAGCAGACCGCGCCGCCGTCATAGGCCAGCCCACAGGCTGTCTCTTATACACATCTCCAGCCCACGAGACCGTACTAGATCTCGTATGCCGTCTTCTGCTTGAAAAAAAAAAAAATAAACAGAAATAAGAAGCCGAACGACGCCCAGTACGACAACGCGACAGACGATATATTACGTGAACGCGCA
>CALLZA010000048.1 GCA_937858165.1 uncultured Ardenticatenia bacterium | reverse complement strand
CATCACTCGCACACTCTACTTTCTGTCTCCAGCACTTTGTCTTTTGTCGTTGCCTGCTGTATCTTGTCCTTTAGTTGTGATTCAATGCCTCTCTCACGCCACATGTCCTTCTGTGTGTTTTTTTTTTAATGATACGGCGACCACCGAGATCTACACTAGATCGCTCGTCGGCAGCGTCAGATGTGTATAAGAGACAGGTACTCGACTACGACTACGTCACCAGCTATCGCACGCCCGGCGGCGCGTCGGTGCTGCTGCTGCGGCCCGACACGGCGCTGCCGCTCATTCAGACTCTCTTCGGCGATTAATCGGGTACAATAGCCGCACGATGAATCGCCAGGAATTCAAACAACGTCTGGCCGAAGGCCCCGTCCTGATGGATGGGGCTTTTGGCACTGTCCTCCACGGTCGCGGCGTGCCGATCGACCAGTCATTCGACGCCGTTAACCTGACCAACCCGGCGCTGGTGGCCGAAATCCACCGCGGCTACATCGATGCCGGCTCTGACCTGATTGAGACCAATACCTTCGGCGCCAACCGTTTCAAGCTGACCGAGCACGGTTTGCAGCACCAAGTCGAGGCGATCAACCGCGCCGCCGTGGCCATTGCCCGGCGCGTGATCGATGGCTCGTTCCGCAACGTGTTGCTGGCCGGGTCGCTGGGGCCGCTGGGGGTGCGGCTGGCTCCGCTCGGTCGCGTCTCCGTGGCCGAGGCCGAGGCGGCATTCGGTGAGCAGATCGCCGCGCTGGTCGGCGCGCCCGGCGCTGAGCCACCCGGCGTCGATTTGCTCATCATCGAGACGATGTCGGACATCAAGGAGATCGAAGCGGCGGTCAATGCCGCGCGCGCGGTGGCCCCCGACATCCCGATCATCGCCCAGATGACCTTTACCCGCGACGACAAGACGCTGCTGGGCTATCCGCCCGACGCCCTGGCAACGCATCTGGCGCGGCTGGATGTGGACGCCGTGGGCATCAATTGCAGCGGCGGCCCGGCCCAGGTGTTGCGGCTCATCGGTGTCGTGCGCCAACTGGCACCGGAGATTCCCATCTCGGCTGCGCCCAACGCTGGTTGGCCGGAGCAGATGGCCGGTGGCCGGGTCATGTACCCGGCTACGCCCGACTACTTCGGCGACTACGCCCGCGCCTTCAGCGAGGCGGGCGTCAACCTCATCGGCGGCTGCTGCGGCACGACGGCCGCCCATATCCGGGCCATGCGCCAGGCCCTGGATACGCCGGGCCACAGTGCGCTCGGCCTGCCCGAAGTGCGTGTCATCAGCCGATCGGAGCGGCGCGTGGCCACCGGCGGCGAGCCGACACGGCTGGCGCAACATCTGGCCGCCGGGCAGACGATTCTGACGGTAGAGATGAATCCGCCCAAAGGGGTGGCCGCCGAGCGGCTGCTGGCCGGGGCACGGATGTTGCGCGAGGCGGGGGCTAACTTCCTCAACATCGCCGATAGCCCGTTGGCGCGGATGCGCATGAGCGCCTGGGCTGCGGCCTATCTGGTGCAGAAGGACGTTGGGCTGGAGGCGGTGCTCCACTTCCCGACGCGCGGCCGCAACCTGCTACGCATTCAGGGCGACCTGCTGGCGTCCCACGCCATGGGCATCCGCAACCTGTTTGTGACGATGGGCGACCCGACGCGCATCGGCGATTACCCGGAGGCGATGGACTCCTATGACATCGTGCCCACCGGCCTGATCGAGTTAATCAAGAAGCAGTTTAACCAGGGGCTGGACAAGGCCGGGCTGTCGATCGACCAGCCGACCACGTTTGTCGTCGGCTGTGCCCTCAGCCTGACGCCCAAGGACGTTGAGGCGGAGTTGAAGCTGCTGCGCAAGAAGGTGGAGCACGGCGCGGACTTCGCCCTGACACAGCCGGTCTTCGACCCCGAGGCGGCGCTGGCCTTTATTGCCGCCTATGAGCGCGCTTATGGTGAGTCGCCGCCGCCGATACTGGCCGGCATCAAGCCGCTCTACAACAGCCGCAATGCCGAGTTTCTGCACAACGAGGTGCCGGGGATATATATCCCCAGGGAAAAGCGGGAGCGAATGCGCACGGCCGACAAGCCGATGACCCAGGGCGTCCAGATTGCTCAGGAGATCGCGGAGACGCTACGGCCGCACGTCCGTGGTTTTTATATCATGCCGGCGTTTGGCCGATTCGATCTCGTGGCGGATGTTCTCGACATTTTCGCGAAGATTTAGCGCGGGATGACTATGTATGAGAGATGAAAAAGCGGTTCGGCTATCGGCCGAGCCGCCTTTTTGCTATCATAGATATCATAGCCTAAATCATGAACTATGACCTCGGCCCCTGTAGGGTGACGGCCTTATCGACTGTCAGGCCGTTATCTTCGTGAGAGAAAACCAATGCAAGAAACAGTCTCAATCGTCATATTCGGTGCCTCAGGCGATCTAACCCACCGCAAGTTGATCCCTTCTCTGTATGATCTATATCTCAAGGGACGACTGCCCAAAGAGTGGCGAATCATCGGTATGTCTCGCAGCGAATACACCGATGATGAATTCCGCGAGTATGTGGAGGCCGGAGTAAAGGAGTTCTCCCCAAACACCTATGACGCGGCCAAATGGCGGCAGTTCGCCAAGAATGTCGTTTTTTCAGGGAAAAATTGCTCAACCGAAAGTCTTGGCGACTTCCGCTACATCGCGATTCGCCTCAAGTAAATGGATCGACTGTGACGATTGTACCGATAAGCGAACTAGTAGCGAACCGGCTGCGCTCGCACAGTGGCTAAGATAGCATTCGAATCGCATTTTGGGAGCATGGACAAGTGTCATACTGGCGTTACTGGCAACTGAACAGTGCCCCGTTTACCGGAACGAACTTGTTTCGCGGAGCCAGCGTTGAAGAAGCGCTGGCCCGAATTGAATTCTTGGTAAGCAATCGCCGCGCCGTCGGTTCATTGACAGGCGTCAGTGGCGTTGGCAAATCGGCGGTGCTCCAATATTGTGTTACCAATCCTCCCATTGGCAATGACATTCCGAATCTGGAAATGATTCGCACC
>CALLZA010000047.1 GCA_937858165.1 uncultured Ardenticatenia bacterium | reverse complement strand
TGCTGTGATCAACTTTCGTGTAGTTTCGGGCATGTCATAGTAGTGCATGTGTGTGTATCCCCTATCATTCGTGTTTGTATGTATGTTGTGGTATGAGTGGATGGTTGTGCTATTGGTTGTACGGCCCATCGCTGCGGATGTACTTGTGTTTCGTGTTTTTTTTTTTTTCAAGCAGAAGACGGCATACGAGATCTAGTACGGTCTCGTGGGCTCGGAGATGTGTATAAGAGACAGATCACAGGGGGCTATAATTAGGGACGGATCAACACGGGTAAGAGGGATGTTTATGTCAACTGAGTTGTTCGTGGGCGAAGGCGGGTTCGAGGCCATGGCGGCCGAGTGGGACGCGCTGGCGGCGCGCGGCATGACCGATACACCGTTCCAGTCATTGGCCTACCAGCGCGCCTGGTGGACACATCTGCGACCAGACGGAGCCACTCTGCTGACCGTTGCCGCGCGCGACGAGACGGGCGCGCTGGTCGCCATTGGCTGCTTCTTCGCGCTGGACGGCGTGCTGCGCTTCAACGGCTGTGTCGAAGAGACGGACTATCTCGACCTCATCACCCCGGCCGACCGGGCCGAAGCCGCCTGGGCCGAGGTGCTGGCCTGTCTCGAAGCGGTTGACGCGCCGGCCTGGACGAGCCTGAATCTGTGTAACGTCCCCGACGCCTCGCCCAGCCGCGCCATCCTGCCCGCCCTGGCCCGCGCGCGCGGCTATGCGTTCGGCGAAGAGCAGGCCGAAGTCTGCCCCACCATCCCCCTGCCCGACACTTTCGACGCCTATCTGGAAAACCTCGACAGCAAGCAGCGGCGCGAAGTCAGCCGCAAGCTGCGCCGGGCCGAGGCGGCCGACCTGACGACGACCGTCGTTGGCGCGGAGGACGACGTGGCCGCGGCCGTCGACCGCTTCCTCGATCTGTTGCAGAAGAGCACCTTCGAGAAGCGCGACTGGCTGAACGACGGGCGGCGCGCCCTGTTCCATGACGTGGCCCGCGCGGCCCAGGCGGCGGGCACGCTGCAACTGCTGTTCTGCGGCGTGGAGGGGCGGGCGGCGGCGGCGCTGTTCAACTTCGACTACCGCGACCGCATCTGGGTCTACAACTCCGGCCTCGACCCGGCGGCCTTTGCCGCGCTCAGCCCCGGCGTGGTGCTGACGGCCGCGGCCATCGAGCGGGCCATCACCCTGGGCCGGGCCGAGTTCGACTTCCTGCGCGGCGACGAGGAGTACAAGTACCGCTTCGGCGCAACCGACCATTCCGACTCCCGGCTGACCCTCCACCGCAGCGCCCACTGAAGCAAGTGCCGCCAATGTTCCCCCAGCCACCCCCCACCACCCAACACCCCCGCCCCGTGGCCAGGCCCAGACTG
>CALLZA010000046.1 GCA_937858165.1 uncultured Ardenticatenia bacterium | reverse complement strand
GCTTATCTGTGTGGTGGGCGACGATCCGCGGGAGCGTGCGTGGCCGCGCGGCGGCGGTGTGGGGGGCAACATGGGGCTGGCGACGGGCCCCCTGCTGCGTCGCTGGGACCAGCGCGCCGGCTAGGAGAGCGAGGGCGGTCTGACGCTGGTCGATGGGGCGGCGCGGCTGTGGCGGGGCGAGGCGGGCGCGCCTGACTTTGGCTGGCTGGCGCTGGAGGACGGCATTGAGGTGCAGTTCGCCGAAGGCCAGCGCTACCGGCGCGGCGACTACTGGCTCATCCCGGCGCGGACGGCCACGGGCGGCATCGAGTGGCCGCAGCAGCCGGGCACGACCAACCCCCGCCGCCTGCCCGCCCGTCGCGCCGAGCACTATACCATGCCGCTGGGGGTAGTGATCATGCAGGGCAACGACGACCCGCGGCTCGTCGATTGCCGCCGCTGCTTTGGCCCGTTGGACGGGCAGCCGTGCAACCCGGACTAGGATGAGTATGGACACCGGCCGCCGGTTCGTAGTTGAGCGCTTCAGCGCGGCTCCCCCGCGCCCGGCCGGGCCGGAAGGCCCTAGCTGCGAACGCCCGCCTAGGGCGCAACCACCCGCACGGCCGACAGCCGCAACTCATCGGCCAGCCAGCGGCCGTCCTCGGCCACCAGTTGCAGCCGCCGGTCGTCCGCCCCTTCCAGTGCCACCTGGACGGTGTAGCTGCCCGGCGGTCGGTTGGGGTCGCCGGGGATGATGTGGGTTTCGGCGTCGACCTCGCCCGGCGACAGGCTGGGCAACGGCCGCTGCTCGTTATGGACGACGTTGCCCGCCTCATCGAGCAGCCGCAGTTGCACCTCGTACCCGTCGGCCGGGGCCGGGCCGGTCGTCCAGTAGAGCGTGACCGTCAGAGGCTCGTCGGCGGCCAGGGCGCGCCGGTCGTAGCTGTAGCCGACCAGCCGGAAGCGATCCTCAAAGCGGTACTCCCCAGCGTTGGGCAGCGGCGCGGCCGGGTCGGCCGGTTGCAGCGCCACCGGGCCAAGCGGGAAGCTGTCGCCCAGCCCCACGCCGGTGGCTGCGTCGGTGATGCCCAGCCGGTAGCCGTCGGGGGCGTAGAGGCCGACGCGCAACTCGGCGTCGGCCGGCACGTAGGCCGTCTCCGGTACGTAAAGACTCAGCCGCTCCACGAAGCGGTCGCCCGGCCGCCACTGGCTGCTGGGGAAGTTGCCCAGCCCGGGGTGGGTGTCGCGCTGGGCCACCAGCGCGCCGGTGGCCGTGTCCACCAGATGGACGAACAGCAGATAGTCGCCCGGCGGCTGGCCGGTCACTTCCCAGTACAGCGAGAGAACGATGGGCGCGCCCGGCTCAACCGTCGCCGGGCCGAACGCGTAGCCGCGCAACTTGACCAAAGTATCGAACTGGATGTCTACCGGATTGGGCAGCGTGTCCCCTTCGGCCCATTCCGCCGGGCGGGCGTAGGCCGGGGTCAGGTAGCCGAAGAGGGCGACGAGGGCCAGGGCCAACAGGCCCAGGTTGACGATCCAGGCCAGAATAGGGGCCAGGGAAGAGCGCTCTTGCCCTGGAACCTGGAACCTGGAACCTAGCCCCTTCCCCCACAGGGTTAGCCCATAGAACATCAAGATTCCCAGCGCCGGCAGCGCCGGGAAGAAGAACCGCCCCATCGGCCCGGCAGGGCTGACGAGCAGGTAATTGAAGAGAACAGCGAAGAAGATGGCCACATTGAGGGCCAGCAGGAGCAGTGTAGACCGAACCACCGTTCGGTCGGCACGTTTCCCCTTTGTCTTCAGGAAAGCAAAAACGTAGCCGCCTAGTGAGAGCAGCAGGACGACAAACAAGCCGGCGTAGATAGCCCCCGGCAGCGGGATCTGCCCGTAGCCGAAGCGCCCCCACAGGCTCGTCCAGGCGTAGGGCCTGTCTCTTATACACATCTCCGAGCCCACGAGACCGTACTAGATCTCGTATGCCGTCTTCTGCTTGAAAAAAAAAAAAACGAGAAAAAAAAATAATTTAAAAAAAAAAAAAAAACAAAAAAAATACACAAGAAATACACGGACTCATCAAAAGACAGATCAAATCCACACACATACAAAAACTAGACGCTCATCTGAATTAGCACAACAAGGGTAGTATCACGACGTAGATCCATCTAAAAGAGCACACAAAGTAATAAGCATGAAG
>CALLZA010000045.1 GCA_937858165.1 uncultured Ardenticatenia bacterium | reverse complement strand
TTCGTGGGCGCGGAGATGGGTATAAGAGACAGCCCACGGACTGCGCCACAGGAGCAGCGGCAGCGCCTGCAGGTAGGGCATCAGCGCCGGGTTGTCCAGGAAGACCGATGACGGCTGGCCGATGAGCGGCCACGCTCTGAGCGACCACGCACCGCCGTCGAGCAGCCCCACGGCCTGGAACGCCGGGTAGCTCTGGTCGTAGCCGTAGCGGATGAGGCCCATCTGCATGAAGCGCAAAGCCGCGCCCAGCAGGACGACGGCCGCCGGCCAGAGGGCGGCGCGGGAGAGAGTGGGGTGGCGGCTGGAGCGTTGCATCCGGGGCCGATGATAGCCCCGGCGGCGCGGCGCGGCCAACGAAGCAGACCTCAGAGGTCGGGGCACGAGCGCGCTAGGCCATCGCCGGCGCGGCTTCCAGCAGCCGCTTCAGGCCCCGGTGGCCGCGACCGGAGACGATGGCGTGGCTCAGGGCAAAGAGCGGCTTGGCCACCCGTTCCAGCTGGTTGAGAACGCGATGGTCGGAGCGGACCGTCCAGGTGAAGGTCACGTGGGTGGCGTCCCCCTCCTGGCGGAACTCCCAGAGGCCCGTGCCCTGCAACTGGCCGGTGGAGCGGGTGTCAATGACGTGCGGCGGGTCGGCGGCGACCGTCTCGACGACGATGCGCAGCCGGTAGCCGAATGGCGAGCGGATCAGGAACTCCGCCTGCCCGCCCACGTGGGGGAACGGCGCGTCCTTCAGAATGGTGATCCGGTCGTAGTCCTGCCACCATCGTGGGTAGGTGCGCGGGTCGGCGACGGTGCGATAGACCGTCTCGAGGGGCGCGGCAATGAACCAGTGATCGACAAACCTATACTCAGCCATAGCGCTTCGGAAGAAGAAGTCACAGATTTCACACGGCTGTCCTCAGCCGCGATTCGACAGATGTGTCAGACGCTCCCAGATGACCTATCTCCGAGGACTGACCTCTTGGATACTGCTTACCGCCTCAAGCCGGTCGCAGCGCAAAGTACGCCACCATCGACCACGCCCCCCAGTACCAGCGCACGTACGCCTTGCCCAGGTAGTAGCCATCGGCGACCTGCACCACTTCGTCGAGCACGCGGCGGATGGTCACGAACAGGCGCGGGTTGGCCGGCAGGTTGTAGTCGAGGCGCAGCACGTCCAGCGCGGCGTCCTGCCGCGAGGGGCCGACGCTGGTGTGGAAGTCGAAGGCGCGATAGGTCGCCGGGCCGTCGTCGCGGTAGCGCCGGTGGAAGGGCCACAGGACGCGGGCGGGGAGGTAAGCGTCGCGGGTGAAGAGGTTGTCGCCGCGGTTGTTGGCGGCGTCGAACACCTTGCCCTGCCACGGCAGCCAGCGCTCGGTCAGCCCGCCCAGCAGCCCGTTCAACCCCGGCGTGAGGTCGAGCGCCACCAGCTCGCCGCAGTGGCGGCCGTCCGGCGCGGGCCGCGGCGCGCTGCCGCAGCGGAAGATGTCGTCCAGCGCGGCCAGCCCGGCGGCGCGGTCGTCCTTCAGTCGATGTTGCGCGGCGCGGACGTAGGTCTCGGCCGCTTCCAGCCCCACGTCGCACGACTGGCTCAGGTCGAAGGGTTGGGTGAAGATCTGCTCGTTCATGTCACTACCTCCAGATGTGGCGATGGCGTGGCGTTGAGGATGGCGGCAATCGCCCCGTACGTTTGTTGTAGATGGCTCTCTATTTGCGCCCAATCGGCGGCCACGTCGTTTGAGTAGCCGCCGCTGATGCGATCGACGGCCACGGCGGCCATGGCGCGCTGCTCAGCCGACGGCTGCATCATCTCCGGCGTGCTGTCGAACAGAGCGGCGTGGAGTTGGGCGAAGGCGGTGGTCATCGGCTCGATCGCCTCCAACGTGTCCACAGTGGACAGGCTGTTGGCCGCCGGCGGGTTGGCCTTGCGGGCGATGGCCAGCCGGCGGTGGACGACCCAGTAGTCGAGTTCGCGCTCGGCCAGCGTCGCCGCGTCGGCGGTTGTGCCCAGCGCGGCCCGCACGCGGCGGTAGTAAACCACCAGATGGCGTCGCGCCGCGTCCACGTCGCTGCCCTCCAGCGGGGCGAAGGCGATGGCCGCGCGGCTGGCGCTGATCGTCGCCAGCAGGGCGTCGATGGCCGACAGGCCGAACTGTTCGCGGTGGGCGGCCACCAGCACGCGGGCCATGCTCAGCCAGCGTCGGTCGTAGTAGGCGCGCCACGACTCTGTTTCCAGCCGGGCCACGCGGTCGGGGTCGAAGCGGATGGGGCGGATCATGAGGTCACCTCGTTGCTCAAAGCGGCGGGGGGGGGGGGGGGGGGGGGGCGGGGCGGGCTTGGCCCCAGGCCCTGGCCCGGCGCTTTTTTCACACCTGCGCGTGCGGCCCGGCGCGCGAGTGAGACTCCCGGGGGCGCCGCTCTACTTTAAAAAAAAACACACGATGATCACCGGCGAGAGCTGCAGACACACACACACACAAAAATAGATGCAAACATGCGCCAGATAAA
>CALLZA010000044.1 GCA_937858165.1 uncultured Ardenticatenia bacterium | reverse complement strand
CGTGTTGTCTACTCAGTGAATAGTGATTTCTATAGCTTGTCTGTAGCTAGTATATATTCTATAGGTGTAAGATTGTTTGTGTTGTGATGTCACTCATGACTTCTTGTGTTGCTCATCTTTTTTTTTTTAATGATACGGCGACCACCGAGATCTACACTAGATCGCTCGTCGGCAGCGTCAGATGTGTATAAGAGACAGATCTACACCCTGCGCGAGAAGATGGAGTCGGAAGAGGCCCAGACGCGGCTGGCGTTGCGGCAGGCGGAGGGGGAGCGCGACCGGCTGCGGCAGCGCGTTGAGGAGATCGAGGTCGACCGGCAGCGCATTCTGGCCGAGACGCGCCAGGAGATGACGCGACAGATTGAGCTGTTGCAGGCCGAAATTCGCCAGACGCGGTCGAAGCTGCGCGACGCGGCCTCGCTCAACTCCGTCAAGCGGCTGAGCAAGCAGGTGGCTGAGCTGGATGTGACCGGGCAGATGGCGCTGGCCCCGGAGCTCGTCGAAACGCCGGAGACGACGAAGGGCAAGCGCCGGTCGCTGCAAGTGGGCGACACGGTGCGCGTGCGCTCGCTCAACGTCAGTGGTGAGGTCGTCTCGCTGGGCAAGAACGAGGTGATGGTGGCCGTCGGCCGCCTGCAAATGCGCGCCGGCTACGACGACCTGGAGTTCAAGGGGCGGCCGGCCGAAGAGCGGCCGGTTGAGGTGGTGTCGCTGCACCCGTCGCCGGGCATCGAACTGGATATTCGTGGTGTGCGCGTCGAGGACGGCATCGAGCGGCTCATTCGCTACATCGACTCGGCCTTTCTGGCCCGGCTGCCGTTCGTGCGCATCATCCACGGCAAGGGCACCGGCCGGCTGCGCGAGGCTGTGCGCGCGGAGCTAACTCAAAATCGCCACGTCCGCGCCTGGGAAGAGGGCAAGGACGGCGAGGGCGGGCCGGGGGTGACGGTGGCGCATTTGGTGGAACAATAAGCAGACCTGACAGGTCTTCTGAGACCTGTCAGGTCTAGAAGTCACTTCACCTCGTACTCCACCCCCGCCTTATCCAATAACCGCATCCGCTCCCACTCCGGGATGTCGCTCTTGCTGCCGGCTTCCTTCAGCACCATGATCTGGCGCATCTCCATGACCTGGTCGCGCAGCACGGCGGCGCGCTCGAACTCCAGCTGTTGCGCCGCCTGCTTCATCTGCTTTTCCAGCTCGCTGATGATCTTGGCCAGCTCGGCCTTGGGCAGGTCGGCCGCGGTCACGTAGCCGCCCTTGCCCTCGGCGATGGCCGGCGCGCCTTCGCCGCGGGCCATCTCGCGCTGGGCAGTCAGCTCGTCGGTCAGGGTGTGGACGGCCTTGACGATACTGCGCGGCTCGATGCCGTGGGCCTCGTTGTACGCCTGCTGGATGGCGCGGCGCTGGTTGGTTGTATTAATCGCCCCGCTCATGGAGTTGGTTATGGTGTCGGCGTACATGATGACCTTGCCGTCGATGTGACGGGCGGCGCGGCCGATGGTCTGGGTCAGCGCCGTCTCGCTGCGTAGGAAGCCCTCCTTGTCGGCGTCGAGGATGGCCACCAGCGACACCTCCGGCAAGTCCAGCCCCTCGCGCAGCAGGTTGATGCCCACGACCACGTCATAGACGCCCAACCGCAAGTCGCGCAGAATCTCCGTCCGCTCCAGCGTGGCCACTTCGGAGTGCAGATAGTGGACCTTGATACCCATCTCCAGCAGGTAGTCGCTCAGGTCTTCGGCCATGCGCTTGGTCAGGGTTGTCACCAGCACGCGCTGACCGTTGGCGATGCGGCGGTTGACCTCGCCGATGAGATCGTCCACCTGGCCGCGCACCGGGCGCACTTCGATTTCGGGGTCGATGATGCCTGTGGGCCGGATGATCTGTTGCACGACCTGGGCCGAGTGATTCAGCTCGAACTCGGCCGGCGTGGCGCTGGTGAAGATGACTTGATTGAGCAGGCTCTCGAATTCACCGAAGTTGAGCGGCCGGTTGTCCATGGCGCTGGGCAGGCGGAAGCCGTAGTCGACCAGGATGCTCTTGCGGCTCTGGTCGCCGGCCCACATGCCGCGCACCTGGGGGATGGTCATGTGGCTCTCGTCGATGACCATCAGGTAGTCGGCCGGGAAGTAGTCGAGCAGCGTCCACGGGCGCGAGCCGGGCGGGCGCTGGTCGAGGTGGCGGCTGTAGTTCTCGATGCCGGGGGTGAAGCCCACCTCGCGCAGCATCTCCAGGTCGTACATCACGCGCTGCTCGATGCGCTGCGCTTCCAGGAAACGCTTCTCGTGCTTGTAGAAAGCGATGCGCTCGGTCAGTTCCGACTCGATGTCGTTGATGGCCCTGGCCAGCTTCTCCTCGTCGGTGATGAACTCGCGCGCCGGGTAGATGGAGACACGGGTATGCTCCAGCAGCACCTCGCCAGTCAGCGGTTCGAACTCGGCGATGCGTTCGACGGTGTCGCCCCAGAACTCGACCAGGTAGGCCGTCTCGGCGTAGGCGGGGTAAACCTGGAGCGTGTCGCCGCGGACCCGAAAGGTACCGCGCCGTAGCTCCATGTCATTGCGGTCGTAGTGGATGTCCACCAGATGGCGCAAGAGCGTGTTGCGGCGGTACTGGCCGCCGCGCTCCAAGTCGATAATGACGTTGCCCCACGCCTCCGGGTTGCCGATACCGTAGATGCACGACACCGAGGCGACAATGATGACGTCCTTACGGCTCTTCAGCGTGGCCATTGCCTGCAGGCGCAGGCGGTCGAGTTCGTCATTGATCTGCGTCTCTTTCTCGATGAAGAGGTCGTGACGCGGGACGTAGGCCTCCGGCTGGTAGTAGTCGTAGTAGCTGACGAAGTAAGAGACGGCGTTATGGGGGAAGAAGTCGCGGAACTCGGAGTAGAGTTGGGCGGCCAGCGTCTTGTTGTGGGCCAGGATGATGGTCGGCCGCTGCGTCTGCTGGATGATGTTGGCGATGGTGAACGTCTTGCCCGTGCCCGTCGCGCCCAGCAGCGTCTGAAACTTGTCGCCGCGATTCATGCCGGCCACCAGCCCTTCGATGGCCGCCGGCTGGTCGCCCGTAGCCGCGAAGTCGGATACCAGTTGAAAATCAGGCATAGCACTCCTTACCTGTGGATGGCAGTCGTGGGTGGCGATGAGGTAGAACGTAAGTTCTCATTATACCACGGCGCAGGTCTCTATTCAATAGCCGTAGCGCGATTCTGGAGGATCGCGCTACAGGGCGCTACGACGCGGGCACAACACGTATCTCGTAGAGTGTCGGCCACAGCTTGCCCGTCACGAACAGCCGCCCGGTGGCCGCGTCGTAGGCGATACCGTTGAGCACGTCGGCCGGCTCGGTCAGCGTGCTCGTGTCCAGCAGGCCGGTCAGGTCGATGACGCCGAGCACGTCGCCCGTCGCCGGGTCGATGCGCACAATCAAGTCGGTCAGCCAGACGTTGGCCCAGATTTCGCCGTCGACGTACTCCAGTTCGTTCAAGCGGTTGACCGGCCCCGCGTTGTCGCGCACGGTGATGCGACCCGTCTCCTGGAGCGTAGCCGGGTCCCAGAAGCGGATCTCGGCCGTGCCGTCGCTGACGATGAGGCGCGTCCCGTCGTGGGTGATGCCCCAGCCCTCATGCGGGTAGGTGAACGTTTGCAGCGGCGCGAACGTTGCCGGGTCATAAATGAAGCCGGTTTGCTCCTGCCACGTCAGTTGATAGAGTCGATCGTTGAGGACGGCGATGCCCTCACCGAAGTACTGGGCATCGAGCGGCTGCGTGCGCAACACCGCGCCTGTCTCCAGCACGACCTCACGGATGGACGACTCGCCCCAGCGTCCCGTCCCTTCGTATAGCCTTCCATCCTCAGTGATCACCAACCCTTGCGTGAAGGCGTTGGGGTCGTGCGGGTAGGTGTTGACGATCTCGAAGGTGTAGACGGGCGGCGGCGCTGGTGTGGGGGTCGGCGAAGGGGTAGGCGTGGCCGTCGGCGCGGGGGTGTTGGTCGGTGCCGCCGTGGCGCTGGGGGCGATGGTGGCGCGCTGCACCTCGGCGGCCGGCGTTTCGGCCGCGGCGACGGCATCCGGGGCGGCCGTTGCCGCGTCGGCCGGCTGGTCGGGGGCGGCGGCCGTGGCGACCAGTGTAGCCACCACAGGCGGGTTGGTGTTACAGGCCGCCAGCAGGCCGGTGATAAGCAAAGACAGGGCACAGAACCGCACAAAGGCTTGTTTCATGGTTGGTTCCTTTAACGGAGATGTCGGCGCGGCCTTGGCACATCAGGCCTTGGCTCCGGGGACGTCGGGAACGGATTGGGCCGCGGGTTGTGGGACGGCGATCACCTGCACGAGCCAGCAGATGCGTCCATCGTCGGCCCACTCGACGCGCCATACGCCTGGGCCAAACGTGCGCCGGACGCCGCGCAAGAGCTGTTGCAGGCGACGCGCGAAGGGCGGCTGGGTGGCGTCGGGGGTGAGCCGGTGGCGCAAATGGGGCAGGGCGAACGGGGACACGCCGGCCGGGGCCAGCCAATCGGCGTCCGTGGCGCTGCTGGTCGTCGCCACACCGGCTGTAGAGGCGGCTACAGTCTCGATAACGAGTACGTCGCGACGGGCCAGCCCGGCCTCGGTTGACCAGACGGCTTCGAGCGCCCGCGCCGCGGCCGATGGGTTGGCGAAGTCGATGTCGCGGCCGGCTGCCGCTAGCGTGTCCGCCGCCACCGTCTCGTCGGCCACCCCGTAGACCGCCACCGGACGCCGGAAACGTGGCAGGCGGACACTGTGGAAGAGTGTGTTGTGCCACAGTTCGGGATCGGGGATGACCACACCTTGGCCGTCGGCTCGGGCCAGCCCCGAGTCCAGGGCGAAAAGAAAGAACTCGTCGAGCAAGACGGCCCCCGGGGGAACCGGCAGGCCGGCGTGGGCCGCCTGGTCGAGTTGCCGCGCCGGCGAACCGACGCCGCGACGGCGCGCCCGCCCCGAGCCAAGCCAGATGAACAGTGGCGTACTCATTGCGGGTTGATTCTACCACACTCCAAAGCGGCCGGATGGCGTGTTTCCTAGAAGAGCTCACGCAAAGGACGCGAAGAACCCCAAGAGAAGGGTTTCTTGGCGTCCTTCATGCCCCTGGCGTTCTTTGCGTGAGCTCTCTTCAGCCTTTGTAATGTTTCTGTTTCCTGGAAAATCGGACTGGAAGCGCGGCGCGACTTGTGATAGAATACCGTAAGAGTTTGAGCGCCTGTCTGTTGGCTAACGCGCCGCGCTGCTTAGCAAAGCGCGGCCATCGTGGAACGACATGCTGCCGTCGCCCGCGCCGGCCAATCGCTCAGGGGCCATCACACGAAGGATCCGTGGTTAGCATTGTGCATACGTGTAGCAAAGTGTCGTCCACTCACGATGCCGGTGGCGCTGCCCGGCGCGATGCAGCGGGGCCTGGCCCCTTCCCTCTTCTGCCCTTTCCTTTCCGGCCCGACAGGTTCTATTGCTATGCTCGCGCGCGCTGGCTGCCGCGATCGTTGCCTTACCATACTTAGCCCTCAATACGGTCCGGTTGCCTGATGCTGTCTACCCTGCCGGCAACCGTTCCGTCAATGTCTTTATACCTCGCAAAAGGAGTTGACTGAGGATGTCCAAGAAGAAGGTGGTCTTGACGGAGGATCAGAGAAAGCGCAACGCAGAGATACTGGCCCGACTTGAAGAAGAGCGGGTTCGTCTGGTGGAAGAGACGCGCGCGTTGCAGCAGCAAGAGCGCCGTCGCCCCGGTCGCAAGCGCAAGAAGAAGATCATCGAAGAGCTGGCCCTGGCTACGGACTGATCTAGCGTCCGTTCCCTGGCCCACCATCCGACGGGTACGTTCTTTCCGTCGTTATCCGGCATCCTGTAGCACCCGCGCGGCCTTATCGGCCGCGCGGGTGTTTCTCTTGGGCGAAATATACCCAGGGCATATTTCGCCGACCGCCAATCCTCTCTACAATGTCAAATGTCAGTGTTGTTAACCGCGAACGGTTTTGTAGTCGATTGTTCATCAATTAGAGAGAGGAGTGAATAAATGGGTACCATTATTGGCCTTTTGGGTTGGATTATCGGCGGCGCTATCGTCGGCTGGGTGGCCAGCATCATCACCGGCCGCAATGCGCAGCAAGGGCTGTTGGGCAACATCATTGCCGGCATCGTCGGCGCTTTCGTGGGCGGTGCGCTCTATGGGTTCCTGACCGGCAACGGCATGAACTTCGAGTGGAATATCGGCAGCTTTCTGGTGGCGCTGGTCGGCGCGGTCATTGTTCTGTTCATCTGGAACATGATCTCGCGCCGCGCCTAAGATAGCTGCATTCATCACATCGAGCGGTTTCTAGTTAGTTCGCGGTGATGGCAGCGCCGGTCGGTTTGTCCGACCGGCGCTGTCGCGTTCATGGGGGAAGGTGTGTTGGCTACCGACCGCTGGCCTAGCGCAACGTCTCGCGGAAGAAGGCCACGATCCGTCGCCAGGCGTCCGCGGCGGCCACGGGGTCATACACCGGGCGGCGATCGTTCATGAAAGCGTGTTGTGCCCCAGGGTAGATGACCATCTCGTTGGTTACGCCGGCGGCATCCATCAGCGCCGCCCGCTGCCGGGCCACCTCGGGTGAGACGCCGCGATCGGCCTCACCATAGATGGCCAATACGGGCGCAGTGATGCGCGCTGCCGCCTCGGCCGACATCTCCGGCCCGCCGCCGTAGCACGGCACCGACGCGCCGATCCCCGCCAGTTGGGCCGCGCCATGCCATGCCAGCCCGCCGCCCATGCAAAAGCCGACCAGCCCGACGCGCTTCGGCGCGACGTCCGCGCGGGCGATGAGGTGATCGACGGCGGTCTGGATGACGCGCAGAGCGTCGGGGTACTCCAGAGCCATCGCCAGCTTGCGCGCCTCGTCCGGCTCCTCGGCCGTTTGGCCATAGTAAAGGTCGGGGGCCAGGGCGACAAACCCCTCGCCGGCCAGCCGGTCGGCGATGTCGCGCATGTGGTCGTTCAGCCCCCACCACTCCTGGATGACGACCACGCCCGGCGCGGGGGTGTCAACGTCCGGGCGCGCTAGATAGCCGCGGGTGGTGCGACCGTTCACCAGCAGTTCGATGTCGGGATTGCGGTTCATGACCTGTCTCTCCTCTTTGTTCAGACAGACTCCTGGGCGCCAAAGGCGTCCAGGGCGCGCTGCCGGGCCAGGGCGTGGTCAACAATGGGGAAGGGGTAGTCGCGGCCGAGGACGCAACCAGCGGCGCGTTGCTCAGCGGCGCTGAGCCGCCACGGCTCATGGATAGCAGCGGTGGGCACGCCGGCCAGTGCCGGCAGCCAGCGGCGTACGTAGTCGCCGTTGGGATCAAACTTGCGCCCCTGCGTCACCGGGTTGAAGACGCGGAAGTAGGGCGCGGCGTCGGTGCCTGTGCCGGCGCTCCACTGCCAGCCGCCGTTGTTGGCCGCCGGATCGCCGTCCACCAGCCGGCGCATGAACCATCGCTCGCCCCAGCGCCAGTCGATCAACAGATCCTTAACCAGAAACGAGGCGACGATCATCCGCGCCCGGTTGTGCATCCAGCCGCTTTCGTCCAACTGGCGCATGGCGGCATCGACGATGGGATAGCCGGTGCGCCCCTCGCCCCAGGCGGCGAAGTCGGCCGGGTCGTTGCGCCAGGTGATGCGCCCCACCGGTCGAAAGTTGCCGCCGGCAACGTGGGGAAAGTGGTAGAGGATGTGGGCGTAAAAGTCGCGCCAGATCAGCTCGTTGAGCCAACGCCCGGGGCCGTGGCCCCCTGTTTTGCCGACCGTCTGGGCCGACAGGGCAGCTACGGCCGCCGCCCGCGCCGCCACCATCCCGAAGCGCAGGTAGGGCGAGAGGCGCGACGTGCCCTCAACGTCTACCCGGTCGCGCCGGTCGTCATAGGCGGCGATGCTCTCACGCAGGAAGTCGGCCAGTCGCCGCTGCCCTTCCGCCTCGCCCGGCGGAAAGGGCACGCCCGCCGGCAGGGCGGGGGTGTCGGGAATCGGCTCGCCGGTCACGTCGCCGGGGTGGGGCAATGCTGCCGGCGCGGGCCGCAGCTCGGCC
This sequence comes from uncultured Ardenticatenia bacterium, assembly GCA_937858165.1. GTDB lineage: Bacteria > Chloroflexota > Anaerolineae > Promineifilales > Promineifilaceae > Promineifilum. The sequence continues at coordinate 1,038 of CALLZA010000044.1, read as the reverse complement.
GCGTCGGGTAACGGCTGGGCCAGCCAGGCGCGGCTGAAGGGCGTGAAGACGGTGTAGGGCGCGCCATCGGCCTTCAGCACTGTGCCCGGTGGGCGAATGGCGGCGCTACCGACGAGATGCAAGGGGGCGACGCGGCGCGCCGCTGCCGAAAGCATAACAGGCCGGCCCGGCACCGTCCGGAGGGGAGTTTGACCGACGCCTGTTCTCCTTTGGGCCATAAACGGAACGCCTCCCACAAAAGAGATTGCCGCGTGGGGGAACACCGCCATCCCCACCGAATTGATCCAGCCGTCCGCGGGGGCCAACGGCACAATCGGGACCCCGGGGAGTCCCGCCTGACCCTGCACCTGTTCGATGCGGGCAACCAGTCGCTTTTCAAAGCGGATTTGGGGCTGTTGACTGTGGCGCAAACGGAACGCCTGTTTACCGCGCCTGATACGCAGTTCCCCTTGGCGGCGATATTTGGCGGGGAGATTCGGCTGTTGGGGTATGATTTGGCGGCTGGCGAGGCGGCGGGCACGTTTGTTTTACGGCTGGGCTTGCACGGCCTAACGCCCCCCAAGGCCGATTATACCCCTTTTTTTCTCGTTCTGTCTCTTCATGTACGCTCTGGTAGTTGTTGTCACTATAGTTATTGATGTTTTTTTTTGATTTCTTTTTTTTTTTTAATGATACGGCGACCACCGAGATCTACACTAGATCGCTCGTCGGCAGCGTCAGATGTGTATAAGAGACAGGGATAGAATGCAAAGCTAAGCAATGTAGCGGCCAGTGAGTAGACGATAATTTGTGTTATTTTAATTGCGATCATGTTTTCGTTGGAGTTCGGTTATAAAATGAATTACTAAGCCAGATTCAGAAAAAGCTGTCTCTTATACACATCTCCGAGCCCACGAGACCGTACTAGATCTCGTATGCCGTCTTCTGCTTGAAAAAAAAAAAAAAAAAAATATACAAGTATATACAGAAGCTGTAATACATATTCTAAGAACATCATCATAGAAGCAAAATAAACCACAGAAAAACATACATACATTA
>CALLZA010000043.1 GCA_937858165.1 uncultured Ardenticatenia bacterium | reverse complement strand
CGTATGACTCTTGTGCTTTTTTGACGTTCTTTCTACTATCTATTATTATCTCTGTTGTGTTTCAGGTATCTTTTACATCTCGTGTCTCTCTCTGTTATGTTTTCTTTGTTTTGTTTTTAATGATACGGCGACCACCGAGATCTACACTAGATCGCTCGTCGGCAGCGTCAGATGTGTATAAGAGACAGGTCTACGCCAGCTCGCTCAACCCCGACGCCTTGCTCTACCGGCGCAAGCACAATCTGATCGATTACGACGAGCGCATGGCCATTCTGCTCCAGCGCGTCACCGGCCGCTGGTGCGGCCGCTACTTCTACCCCGACATCGGCGGCGTCGGCTTCAGCCAGAACCCGTTCGCCTGGTCGCCCGAAATCCGGCCCGAAGACGGCTTCCTGCGCCTCGTCACAGGGCTGAGCCTCCACGCTGTGGAACGCGTGGCCCGTGACTATCCACGCCTCGTCGCTCTGAGCCACCCGCACCTGCGACCGGAAAACACACTGGCGGACAAGCGCCGCTTCTCGCAGCGCTCCATGGCCGTCATCGACCGCCAGACCCAGGAGCTGGTGACGGTGCCGACGGATGACGGGCTGAGCGAGTGCGGCCCGCTGCTATCGCTGGTAGCCGAGCGCGACGTGGGCGACAGCCTTGTGCCCGTGCCACCGCGGGCCGTGCCCCAACCGGGCGACCACCTCGTGGTAACCTTCGACGGCCTGACGCGTGATGCGGCCTTCGTCGGCCTGATGCGCGACACCCTGCAACGGCTGGAGAGCGTCTACGGCAATCCCATGAATCTGGAGTTCGCCGTCAATATCGAGTGGCCCGACGCCCCGGTCGAGGCAGCGACTCCCCCGCCGCCGGTCTATCACCTGCACATTCTGGAGTGCCGACCGCTCTACCAGCGCAATCTGGCAGAAAGCGGCCCCGACCCGGCCCCACTGCGCGACAAGCACCGCCTCTTTGCCATGCCGAGCCTGCTGCCGTCGGCGGCCGTCGAGCAAATCACCTATCTCGTCTTCATCGACCCCGCCCCCTACTACCACCTGCCGGAGGGGGACGAACGCCAGCGCGTGGCCGATAGGGTGCCGGCGCTCAACGACCGGCTCCCCGCCAGTCACTTTGGCCTCATCGGCCCCGGCCGCTGGGGCAGCCTCGACAGCCGGCTGAGCGTGCCCGTCACCTATAGCGACATCTGCAATAGCAAGCTACTGGTGGAGATCAGCCCGCCCTACACGCCGCCGCCGGAGCTGGCCTACGGCACCGACTTCTACGAGGATGTGGTCGAGGCGGGCATTGTCGTCGTCGGCATCCAGCCCGGGCAGGAGGGCAGCGAGATGGATTGGGAGTTGCTGCGCGGCTCGCCCAACCACCTGGCGGAGTTCGTGCCGGAGGCAGCCGATCTCGCCCCGGTCATTCGCGTCATCGACCTGCGCGCCGCCGCCGGCAGCCCGCTGCGCATCGTCATCGACAACGAGACAAATGAGGTCGTGGCGTGTTTTGAGGAGTAGTATTCAGTGACCAGTGACCAATGATCACTGGTTACTGATCACTGAATACTGGTCACTGACCACTGCCCTCTCGCCCGCTTCGTCCGTCACCTCGCCATCGAGGCGAGCGGCCAGCAGCGCGTCGAGGATGCGCGTATAGAGCGGCCCCGGCGGCAGCCCTAGGGCGCGCAAGTCGTCGCCGGTCAGCGTCGGGCGGACGTGACGCCACTCGGCCATGTAGCGGTCGAGCCACTCGTTGACCCGTGGCGACACGTCGAGCATCCGCGCCGTCAGCAGCGTGCGGTCGGCAAAGCGCTCCAGCCGGCGCACGACAGCGCTGGGCGGCGCGTCGGCGGGCATATCGCCCAGGGCCGGCAGCAACTTGCCCAGGCCGAGCAGGTGTTCCAGCGTCGCCTTGCGCACGCGCAGCCGCCGACCCACCTCTTCCGGCAGCGGTGGGTCGAAGGGGGCCAGCCAGACGGCGAAATAGTAAAAGACGACCGGCCCGGCGCGGTAAGTCTCGCCCCATAGCGGATCGTCGGCAAAGGCGGGGATGCGCTCGAAGACGGCCGCCGTCTCTGCCCGCCACGACAGTCCCTGGCCCAGGTGGGCCAACACGCCCAGTTCGTCCAGCCTGGCCATGACCCGCACCGGGTCCGCCTCGGTTAGCGCCAGCTCAATCTCATGGCGGATGCGCTCGCCGGTCACGCGGTCGAGCAGGGGCAGGGCGTCGTCGATCAGTTCGGCCGTACCCGGCTCGATGGCGAAACCGAGGCGCTGCTCCAACCGCACCGCGCGCAGGATGCGCGTCGGGTCGTCAACGAAGCTCAGGCTATGGAGCACGCGCACCACCCCTCGCTGCAGGTCGCGTCGCCCGCCGTAGAAGTCGAGCAACTGCCCCAGATGCGCGCCGTCGAGGCGCACGGCCAGGGTGTTGATGGTGAAGTCGCGGCGGTGCAGGTCGAGCTTGATCGACCCCGGCTCCACGTCGGGCAGGGCCGTTGGCCGGCGGTAGAACTCCTTGCGCGCCGTCACAAAGTCGATCTGCGCCGGCCCGGCCAGTTGGGGCACGTCGGCATCCGGCGCGTCGGTGTCCGGCACCCCCGCCTCCCCGGCGTCCAGCACGGGCAGCACATCTTCCGCCGTGGCGCTGATCGCCGCGTACACCTCCCGCGAGAGCGACCACTTGGCCGTGCCAAAGCGCTCGTGGCTGTGCAGTTGGCCGCCGAAACGGGCGCCCAGTTCGCGGACGAGGCGGATGGCATCCCCCTCAACGACGATGTCGAGATCGGTCGGCGGCTGCCCCAGCAACAGGTCGCGCACCAGCCCCCCAACGAAGTAGATGGGCATCTTCAGCCGCGCCGCCGTCTCGCTGACCACCAGCACCAGCGCCCACAACTCAGGCGAGAAGGCGCGAGCCAACTGCCGGCGCAGATCGCTCTCCGGCGCTTCGGGCAGCGGCTTGAACAGGACGTTGAGCAGATCAGTGCGGGTGACGATGCCGATCGGCCGCTCGCCGTCGCCGCCGTCGGCCGCTTCCGGCAACACCGGAATCTGTCCCCACCCCTCGGCGGCCATGAGCTGCTGGACGCGCTCAATGGAGTCAGACGGGCGCACGGCAATCGTCCCGGCGCGCATGATGCGACCGACCGCCTGACCGCCCATCTCGTGGCTCATGGCGCGGTCGACCGCCCGCCGCGTCACCAGCCCGATCACGCGCCCCTGGCGCTCATCGACCACCGGGTAGCCCTCGTGGCCGTGCTTTTGCATCAGCGCGGCTACGTCGGCCACCGGCGTTGTCGTCGGCACGGTCAGCACGCCATAGGACATGACCTCGGCCACGCGCCGCGTCGGCTGGACGGCACGCGGCAACAGTTCCCGCACGCGGCGGGCTGCGTCCGGCAGCCGCCCGCCGACGATCATCGCCGCCGCCGCCCGGCTATGGCCGCCGCCGCCTAACTCGCGCGCCACCAGCCCGGCGTCAACCTCATCGACGGAACTGCGGGCCACCAACTGCACGCCGTCGCCCAGCTGCACCAGCACAAACAGCCCGTCGGGCGTCAGCGTCTCGCGCAGACGGTGGGCAACAGACGAGATCTCGTCGTCGAAGCCGGTTGGAGCGACGGCCGCCGCCAGGGCGATCGGCCGCTCCTCGATACGCACCCACTCCACATGGCGCAACAACAGGTCATAGAGCTGCTGCTGGGCGTCGGACAGGGCGACGTTGAGGAAGCGCCGGACGACGTTGAGTTGCGCCCCATGCTCCAGCAGCCAGGCCGCAGCGCGCACGTCGCGAACCGTCGTCGTGTCATAGGTCAGCCCGCCGGTGTCCTCATAGACGCCCAGGAGCAGCAGCGTCGCCTCTTCAGGGGTTAACACCAGCCCGTGCCCTTGCAGCCGCTCCACCAGCAGCGTGGCCGTGGCCCCCAGCGGCTCGACCTCGTACGTCCAGCCTGGCTTGGGCGGCTGACCCATGTGGTGGTCGATGACGTGCACCGCCGGTCGGGCCGAGAGGCCGCGCACGTTGCCCAGCGTCTGCGTATCGACCAGGATGACGCTGTCAATCGGCCGCCGCCGCCAGTCGTCGGCGCGCACAAAGGGCAGCGCGTCCCAGTAGAGGTTGAGGAACTGCTGGACGTTGCGGTTGAGGTGGCGCGGCAGGAGGGCGACGGCCGCCGGGTAGAGCTTGCGTGCGCCCAGCATCGAGGCCACGGCGTCGAAATCCGTCTTCTCGTGGGTCAAAATGAGGGCCATAGGGGGATTATACACCATCACCACCACGGCGGTCGGATAGGGTATCGGGCAATCGTAGGCAAAAGAATGGCATGCGGATGACGCAGATGACACAGATTAGCACCATCGAAGCCAGCCTTTCTGATCGGCGTTCATCAGGGAAATCTGCCTCATCTGCGTGCCGTTCTGTTGCCAGAAATAGGTAGGAGCTTGCTTCAGAATGGAGGAGAGAGCGTATTGACTAAATCAGAACATTTGTGCTATCATGCGTCATAAGCAGACCATTTGTTCTATTCAGCAACCGGCCCCCGGCCACAGCAGACCAGATAGAGGGAAAAACGAGATGCTAAAGGAAACCGGCAGTTTGCGCGACATTCAGTTCACGGGCCAGGGCGGCGCCATCTCGCGTAAGATGGTGATTGCGGTGCTTCTCGGCGTGGCCCTCATCGCCTTCGAGATCTTCAACTTCGACACGACCCAGTACGCTCTGACGAACCTGCTGGGCGAGGTGCGTTTCCTGTCTCTTATACACATCTGACGCTGCCGACGAGCGATCTAGTGTAGATCTCGGTGGTCGCCGTATCATTAAAAAAAAAAATACTTCTAGAACTCGTGGGTGCACATGTATTATAAGAACAGAGACAACTAGCGAGATGCGTCGAAGAAGCGCGAACATATAACGATAACCACAGATAGGAATAATAAGGAAAACTACGAAGAGGCATATAGAGAAGA
>CALLZA010000042.1 GCA_937858165.1 uncultured Ardenticatenia bacterium | reverse complement strand
AGACTTGAGAGACTCAGAGTTCAGTGTGGTAGCTGAGTGTGGCAAGAGATGAATGACTGAGAGACATGTGCAGAGCTGCACTGAGGTACGTCGGCACGTGTATAGAATTGAGGAATAACAAGAGGGGATGACTGTGATTAAGCGTAAGACAACGAGGAATACAGACGCGAGGATATTTTTTTTTTTCAAGCAGAAGACGGCATACGAGATCTAGTACGGTCTCGTGGGCTCGGAGATGTGTATAAGAGACAGTCCAGCAACAGAGCGATGCCCGAGGCGTTGTCATTGGCCCCCGTGGCCCGGCTGACGCCATCGGTGGCGTCGGGGGGACGGTTGTCGTAGTGGGCCATCAGCACGACGATGCCGTTGCCGCCACCCGTGCCCGGCAGGGTGGCGACGACGTTGCTCTGGTCGGCGGCATAGCCGCTATAGATCATGGGAAAGTCCTGGAACTCCACCGTCAACCGCCCATTACCCACGCGCACGAACTCGTTGAAGATCCAGCGCCGCGCCGCGCCAATGCCAAACGTTTCCGATTGCGTATCGCTGAAGGCGTTGCGCGTGCCGAAGCTCTCCAACTGGCGGACGTAGGCGATGAGTTGCTGTTGCGACGCCTCCAGGATGAGCGCCTCGATCGCCGGGTCGATGGTCGGCACGACGTCGCTGACCGGGTCGGTTACCATCTGCCCCTGGGCATCGGGGATGAGCAGCGCCGGCGTGGCCACCGGCGGCGTGGGAATGATCAACTGCGGCTGGGCCTGCATCAGGCTACAGCCGGTCGCGCCTAACATCACTGCGGCGAGAAGTATGACGACTTTAACTATCGCTTTTGACACCAGCCACCCCGTTCTTCACACTCTGCTCGTCTACACCTGACGACCGGGGAGAATAGCCGAAAGCGGCCGCTAATGCACGTCGCCTGAGCAACGCTTAACCTACGTCGGCCACCTCCGGCACGGTCGCCGCCTTGGCCAGGTCGGGCGGCCGGACGATGCCGCCGCTGGCCTGGTGCCCCTGGCCGATGACGACGAACGCCGCCGGGTCAATTTCGGCCACGACGGAGCGCAACACCTCCACATCCGGCCGTGTGACGGTGCAGAAAAGGATGGCCCGCTCGACGGCCGTGTACATCCCCTCCCCCGTCCAGCGCGTCACGCCGACGCGCAGCCGTGCCATCAGCACCTCGGCCACCGCCTCCGGCAGGTCGGTGACGATGAAGACGATGCGCACCACGCTCGGCCCCTCCAACACGTAGTCCGACGCCAACCCCAGAATGAATAGCATCATCCAGCCATACAACGCTCGCTCCCAACCGAACGTCAGCCCCAGAGCGATGATCACGAAGCCGTCGATGACCAGATAGAGCTGGCTGACCGGGATACCCGTCCGCAGTTGCAGCACACGGCTGATGATGCCCGTGCCGCTGACCATACCCCGACCTCGGACGACGAGGCCATAGCCAATGCCGCCCACCACGCCGCCGTAGAGCGCGTTCAGCAACAGGTCGTCCACAATGCCGCCCGGCGGAAAGAAGCGCGCCGTCACATCGACGCCCACGGTATAGAAGATGGTCACGTAGAGCGTACGCACCAGGAAGCGAAAGCGGCCCAGTTTCAGGAAGCCCAGCCCGATGAGCGGGATGCTGAGCAGCAACATGCCCGCGCCGCGCGGGATGCCGGTGTAGTGGTTGAGGATGAGCGACAGGCCGCCCATACCGCCCGGGGCGATGTTGCTGGGGGCCATAAAGATGTTGAAGTTGACGATCATGATCGTCGCGCCGAGCGTCAGAAAAAAGTAGTTCTGGATCGTCTCGCGCCGGTTAACCGACAGGGCATGGACGAGATTGGTTTGATTTATGGACATAGGTTTCCTCTCGTGTCCCTCTTCCTCTTCATCACAACCCCGATCAAAACGCCCCCCAGCCCCAGCAACGAAACAACCGCCCCAACGTGATAGCTGCGCGGCCGAAAGGCAAACACCACCTCGTGCTCCCCCGCGGGCACAAAGACGGCGCGAAACAGCCCATCGGCGGCATAGCTCGCCACCGGCGCGCCGTCGAGCGTCGCCGCCCAGCCGGGGTAGTTGGCATCGCTCAGCACCAGCAGTCCGCCGTCACCGGCGACGCGCACGACGACCCGCTCCGGCGCATAGGCGACAATCTGCGCCGTGGCGGCCGGTTGGGCCGGCCGCATTTCAGGCTGCGGACTCGGCGTGTTGCCGTCGCCCACCAGCACGGCCGTCCGCCGCGGGTCGAAGCCGGGCGCGCTCATGGCCGTCACCGCCGCCGCTGTGTCCGGCTGCCACTGCCAGTCAGCGACGACGAACGCCCGCGGCAGCGCGTCGCGGTTCTCATAAATCTTCACATCGCCGGAGTGGATGAGGCGGTAAGGAGCGGGCGAAAGGGGTTGAAACGCGTCGTCGCGGCTATCAACCAGCGTCAGCGCCGCCAGCCCACAGCCGACCGCCGTCGGCGCGCACGGTTGCAAGGCAATGGCCGCCGCCACAGCCGGCTCCGGGAAGGGTACGCGGTACAGGTCGGGCGCGGCCATCAGTGCGGCCGTCAGTTGCCACGTCCAGCCGTCTTCTGTCGTCACCTCGATCGGCGGCGGCGTCCCGTCGGCCAGCAGCCACAGTTCCGTCGCCTCGAAGGGCAACGTGGTGACGGCCGCCGGCGCGTCGCTCACGCTCATCGGGTGCTGCCGGTCGAACAGCACCCCCTCGCGCCACACGTCGCCGACTTTGTCGGTGATCAGGTAGCGACCATTGAACAGGCTCAGCCAGCGAATGTCGGGCGCGGCGTCCAGGTACTCGCGCAGCCGGCCGTCGCTGGTGGCGCGGCCCGGCGGCAGGACGAGGCGCATCAGCTCGCCATAGGTTGCCAGGGGGAGAATACCGCCGTCGAAGCCGTCGATAGCCGGCAGCCCGTCGCGCATCGACAGATTGGGCGACAGTACCTCCCACTGCTTGACGGCCACGATGTAGTCGTAAAGCGCGGCGGCGTCGAGTTGGTCGCCGTAGATGCTCTCGATCTCGGCCGCGTCGCCGGGGTCGAAGAGGATGTCGGACAGGCTCAGAAAGCGGTCGGGCGGCACGGCACAGGAGCCGGGGGCGACGCACTGGGCCAGGGCCAGCAGCCGGGCGACAGGCGGGCGCAACTCCAGGGCCGCCGCGGGAGTGGTCGGGTGGTTATAGGGCAGGCCGCGCGAACCAAGCCACAGCACGGCCAACGCCAGGGCCAGCAGGTCGTAGGGCACGTGGCGGGCGCGGGCGCGTGGCGCGGTCAAGCCGAGCCACAGCAGCAACCCAAGGAGCGCCGCCTCGATCAGCCAGCCGAGCAGCGCCCGCCCGCTCGGCGCGGCAAACGGCGCTTCCGTCCCCGTGGGCACGACGCGGGCCACCCAGCCGGCGGCAAAGCCCCAGGCGACCAGCAGCCCGATAAACACCGCCGCGGCCAGCAGCCGCCGTCGCAACTCGCGCCAGGCGGCGACCCGCGCCGCGGCGGTGGGCCATTCGGCGGCGGCGAAAGCGGCCAGCAGCTGCCAGCCCAGCCCGGCCAGCAGTGCCGCCCCCAGCGCGGCCGGGGCCAGCCAGCGCGCCGGCACACGAAACAGCTCGAAACCCGGTAGGCGGCCGAGCAAATGGTAGACGGGCGTGAAGCGCCCCAGGGCCAGCACCAGGGCCACGGCGATGAGGATGACCCACGGCCGCACGGCGGCGTCATGCCGCCAGCGCCAAGCACCAACGAAGGCCAGCGCCAGCCCGGTCAGCGGCAGAAAGGCAACGTACTCGCTGAATAGCGGCGCGTCATAGGCCGGCAGCAGGGCGCGCGTCAGGTGCAGCGGATGCCACGAAAAGGACAGCACCTCATTGAGCGGCAGCCCCCCCTGCCGGCTGGAGAGGCCGGCCAACTCCAGCGTCGGCAACAGTTGGACGGCGGCCAGCACAGCAGCCAGCGCCGCTCCGCCCGCCAAGACCAGCGCAGTCCGTAGGGCAGGATGATTCCTGCCCCCACTCACGAAGCGGGAACCATCCCGCCCTGCCACTGTCGCCGCCAACCACACCCCCACCGCCACCCCACTGATGAATGCCGTCTGCGTATGCCCCGCCAGCAGTTGCAGCGCTAACAACCCACTCACCGCCAACGCCGTCTTTAGACCTGTCAGGTCTTCTGAGACCTGACAGGTCTGGCGCGCGAATATAGCAAACAACCACGGCAGCCACGCCAACCCCTGCAACTGATTAACGTGCTCCACCTGCGCCGTCAGGTAGCCGCCCAGAGCAAACAAGGCCGCGCCGAACAGCGCCGCCGGCCGCGCCAGCGCCAGCGTCCGCCGCCCGGCCAGATAGGCCCCGGCCCCGGCGATGACGATATGCAGCACAATGGTCGCGCTGACGGCGTAGGGGGCGGGCAACAGCAGCCACAGCGGCCAGTTGAGCGGGTAGAAGAAGCCGGCCTGACTGTTGGCCAGGAACGGCGCGCCCATGAAGATGTCGGGGTTCCACAGGGGCACGCGCCCGGCCCGCAGCGCGGTCGCCGCGGCGTGCCAGTAGGGGTAGAAGTAGAGGAAGGTGTCGCCGCGGGCCAGGACGAGGTTGCTAAAAGCCAGGCGATTGAAAAACAGCGCCGCCAGCGCCATCAGCGCCGGCAGCACCCACCAGCCCCGTCCGCTCGCCTGCTCTGCCCAACGCTTCACTCGTCCGTCGCCTCGCTCTCGATTCGCCACAGCCCCATCGCCGCCTCGGCCGGGCCGGGCACGGCCACCAGCCGGTAACCCGCCTCGCCCAGCCGCCGCTGCACAGGCGCGGCCGAGCCGTCGCGGGGCCAGGCCACGTAGCGCGCCGGCCCCGATACGCCGAACGCCGCCAGATCGGCCAGCAACGCCTCGGGGTGGGGAAACCAGCCAACGCAGACCCAGCCGTCCAAAAAAAGGTAGCCCCAGGGCGAGGCAACCCG
>CALLZA010000041.1 GCA_937858165.1 uncultured Ardenticatenia bacterium | reverse complement strand
TCTATAGTCTGTCACATTGCGTCGGTTAGAGCTCACTAATGTCATTGTTCTCTCGCATCATACTACATGCTGACGCTCTCTAGTTGTGTGTATCATGTCTCCTCTCTATGACGACCTGCCAGATACGTGTCTTATGCCTGTGTTTTTTTTTTTCAAGCAGAAGACGGCATACGAGACCTAGTACGGTCTCGTGGGCTCGGAGATGTGTATAAGAGACAGAAACACGTCAAAGCGATATAGCCCCGCCGTCAGCGGCACGGTGCGTGTCCAGCGCACGGCAAAGCGGTCGACGGGGATGCCCGTGCCGGGCGAGCCTGCGCCCCAGTTGAAGTCGATGGCCGCGTCGTTGCGGGTGAAGGTCGGCGCGCCGATGAAGTTGTGGTTGTTGTAGTACTCACCGAACCACGGGCCACCGCCGGTCACGCCGCCCGTGCCGCCGCCGGGGATGGAACTGCCGCCGGGCGGGTTCCACGCCAGGGCCACCGCCGCCCGCCCCTGATCCTCGAAGTACTCCAGGCGCAGCGACGTGGCCCCGTTCAGGGCGACGTTGGCGCTGAAGCGCCCCTCGGACTGGTTGCGCCACTGGTCGATGACCAGCACGTTGTTGACCCACAGCCGCACGCCGTCATCGGCGAAGACGTCGAAGCGGTAGGTTGCCGCCGGGAAGTTGAGCGACCGCGTCCAGCGCACCGAGAAGCGGTCGGCGGCGATGCCCGCCGCCGGCGAACCGGTGCTCCAGTTGAAGTCGATCTGCCGGTCATCGCGCAAAAACGACGGCTGGCCGGTCAGATTCATGTTGTTGAAGTACTCGCCCTTCCAGTTGGCGAAGACACCGGCCGGGGCCGTGCCGATCTGCTGCCAGCTAAACTTGGCCACGGCCATGCCGCCCGCCTCGAAGTACTCGACGCGGACGGTGTGCTCGCCGCCACTCAGCACGCGGTCGGCCTGCAACGTTCGCACCTGGCTATCGGTCCAGGCGTCGATGAGCAACTGGTCGTCGATCCAGACGCGCATGCCGTCGTCAGCCGTGGCCGTGAAACGGTAGCTGCCGGCCGAGAAGTCGACGGTGCGCGTCCAGCGGACGGAGAAGTTGTCGTCGTTGACCAGCGCGTGGGGCTTGCCGCCGCCCCAGTCGTTGTCGATGGCCTCTTCGGGCCGTTGGACGATGGGATTGCCCGCCAGAGTGCGGTTGTTGAAGTAGCGCGCCACCCAGGTGTCATCGGCCGCGGCTGCGCGCCCCGCCCCCGGCCCCAACGCCAGGAGCAGCATGACCCCCAGCAGGGTCAATAGCGGGATAAAGGTGCGGTTCATCTTCGTGGACATAGACTGGACATCTCCTTTGTGAGACCTTGTAAAAAAGAGGAACGCCGAGGGACGTCTGCGTCCCTCACCTCTTTCATGCCGGCCGCCAGAGGAGCGAAGAGAGGGCAAGAAAGACGCGGCCAAACGCTTTCGGTCTTTACATTATAAGGATGGGGGAGCGCGAAAGGATCGGCGCTCATCACCCACTTAACGATAAGACGCTATCGCTCCGCGAAAGGTTCCCCCGTAGCGCGATTCTCCCCAATCGCGTTCTTTCGCGGCGCGATTCGGGAGAATCGCGCTACGTTCCGCGTTCCAATATCAGGTTACGCCGCCCATCGACCCACGCCGACCAGCCCGGCGGCAGCAGCGTCGTCGTGTCATACTGATAGACCACCGCCGGCCCGTCGAAACGGTTCCCTGCCCGCAGCCGATCGCGCTCATAGAGAGACGTATCATG
>CALLZA010000040.1 GCA_937858165.1 uncultured Ardenticatenia bacterium | reverse complement strand
TTTCCTGTTTGCTGTTCTGTGTGTTTCTCTTTGGTTGTTGTCTTTAGTGACGTCGTCCACGTGCATTCTGTTTACGCCTGTCACTGCTTCTGATTGTTGTATTTTCTGTACTTGCTTGGGTTGATTGATTGTTACTTCTGTCTGTGTGTTCTTTTTTTTTTTTTTTTTTAATGATACGGCGACCACCGAGATCTACACTAGATCGCTCGTCGGCAGCGTCAGATGTGTATAAGAGACAGGATCATCAGCGGCGCGCCGGCCACGACGGGCATCAACGACGGCGTCAACGCCATCGACGATCGGGTCTACTTCGGGGGGATGCTGGCCGCGGGTGTGGCCGAGTTCGTCGACGGCGTGGGTGTCCACCCCTACGGCTGGGCCAACCCGCCCGACGCGCGCGCGGCCGACGCGACCCAGGTCTCGTCGAGCCACAACAACCACCCCAGCTTCTTCTTCGCCGACACGCTGGAGGAGTACCACGAGCTACTGGTCGCCGCCGGGGCGGAGGCCATCCCCCTCTGGCCAACGGAGTTCGGCTGGGGCAGCTTCGAGGGGCTGGTAACCGACACGGGCGAACCCGCCTCCCCGCCGCCCGGGTCCGAGTTCATGGCCGACAACAGCGAGTGGGAGCAGGCGGTCTACACCCTGCGCGCCTTCGAGCTGGCCCACGGCTGGGAGTGGGTGGGGCCGATGTTCTTGTGGAACCTGAACTTCGGCTTCGCGCTGGACTATCAGTTTCAGGAGACGGGGTATAGCTTGATCCGGCCGGATGGGGGGCGGCGGCCGGTGTACTTGGCATTGGAGAATCGAGGAGAGTAGAGCTCCACTTGTAATTAAGCTACGTGCTGTGTATTATACACAGCACGTAGCTTAATTGAGGTGGCGACTATGTTTGCTGATCGGCAACGTGAGCTGACCTATTTGAATGAACTGCTAAACCGTAAGAAACCTGGCCCAGCGCAGTTGATCTTACTCTATGGCCGCCGGCGAATCGGCAAGACGGCCCTGTTGTTAGAATGGGTAGGACGCAATACTATTCCCCATACTTACTGGGCGGCCGAAAAGGAGCCTGCCGAGCTCCAGCGTCGCAAACTCTATGCACGCCTCCTAAATTTACCATTGCGTCAGGCCCCGCTCTTTGACAGTTGGGCTGAGCTATGGGATGCGGTGGCGGCAATCGTTGGGGATCGCCGCCAAATCCTCATTCTGGACGAACTACCCTACGCCGCCGAATCTGACCCGGCGGCTCTGTCGGCCTTGCAGCACGCATGGGATGCTCATTTCCAGCATTCCAACTTGGTTATTGTCTTGTGTGGGTCACAGGTTAGGGTGATGGAGTCGCTGCAAATGCACCAGTCGCCGCTATTTGGTCGCCTCACAGGCCAATGGTATCTCGAACCTTTGCCCTACAGTGCTCTGCGCGACTTTTTCCCGGATTGGTCGGCCGAAGAACGCGTTGCCACCTATGGGGTAGCCGGCGGGGTGCCGGCCTATCTAGCCTGGCTCGATCCGGCGTTGAGCCTCTCGGCCAACGTCCGTCAGAGCATCCTCGCGGAGGGCAGCATGTTTCTGGCCGAGCCGATGTTTCTGCTCTACGACGAGGTGCGCGAGCCGCAATCCTATTTGGCCACGCTAAAGGCAATCGGGTTGGGCAATCATACTCTGAGCGATATCAGCAATTACGCGCTTATTGCTACCAGCCATCTCTCGGTCTACCTGCAACGGTTGCAGGACCTCAAACTCGTGGAGCGACGACTGCCCGCGGCCACCCCGACAGCCAAACGTCGCAATTCGCGGCTTGGCCGCTACCACCTGGCCGACCCCTATTTCCGCTTCTACTTCCGTTTCATCGCCCCCTTCCACGAGTATTTGCCTTTTGATACCGAACGCGTGCTGGCCCGCATCCGGCAGGAGTTGCGCGCCTTCGTTGGCGGCACGGCGTTCGAGGAACTGGCGCGGCAATGGGTTATCGCCCAGGGCGCGGCCGGGCGGCTGTCACTGCGGCCGGAGATCGTCGGCGCGCACTGGAGCCGCAAGGTGCAGGCTGACGTGGTAGCGGTGGACTGGTCAAGTCGTCAGCTGCTGTTGGGCGAGTGCAAGTGGGGCGACGGTCGCGTTGACCGCCAGACGGTGCGCGAACTGATCGACGGCAAGGGGCCGCTGCTGCGCCGCGAACTGGAGGATGGCGACGAATGGCAATTTCATTACGCCCTGTTCTCGCGCGCCGGGCTGACGCCGGCGGCGGCGGCCGAGTTACAGAGGCATGATGGCCTGGATGTGGATTTGGCGCGGTTGGATGCGGAGCTATACTAACGGCAGCCAGACGCCATGACCCCGACGAACGCCGACCTGCGCCAGTTCATTCTCAACTTCTTCAGCGATGAGGAGTTGGAGACGCTGTGCTTTGACTACTTCCCCGAAGTGCGGCAGGATTTCACCATTGGCATGATCAAAAACAGCAAGGTCATGCTACTGATCGACTATTGCCAGGTGCGCGGCCGTGGGGACGATCTCTATGGCGCCTTGGAGCGCGAGCGGCCGTCGGCGTGGCGGGAGAAGTTTGGGGCCGCGCCCGTAGAGACGTTCCGCCGGAACGTCTCTACACCGCGACCCAATGAACAAGGAACGATGACCCATGCCTGTCTCTTATACACATCTCCGAGCCCACGAGACCGTACTAGATATCGTATGCCGTCTTCTGCTTGAAAAAAAAAAAACCCACCTCAGACTCAGCCGCGAGACGCTTAAGACAAATATATACACACACACACAGAAAA
>CALLZA010000039.1 GCA_937858165.1 uncultured Ardenticatenia bacterium | reverse complement strand
CTCACTTCATTCTGTGCTGTTATGTCTTTTTACTGTTCGCTTGCTCATTGTGACTTAGTTTGTGGTTTCATACTGTTTATCCTGTGCCAGCACAGTATTCTCTTGTTTTTTTTTTTAATGATACGGCGACCACCGAGATCTACACTAGATCGCTCGTCGGCAGCGTCAGATGTGTATAAGAGACAGGTATTGTAGAGCAAGGGTACTGCCCGGCAAAGAAGAACACCTCACGCAGGCTCAAGATGCCACGTGCCCGCGGCCGCGGCCAGGACGCGCGGGCGGGAGAACAGCAGCGGAAAGTAGTGCCCCTCGCGCCACTCGGCCAGCCGGTCGCGGTAGTGGGGGCTGGCCGGGTGGCCTGACTGGCCGCCGGGCAGCGCCACCAGAGCGTCGTCCCACGCGCCGACGTCAATGATCAGCCGGCAACTGGCGATGATCGTCGCCGGGTCGGGCGGGAAGTGGGGCGAGAGGTCGCTCTGGTTGATGGTGTAGCCGTCGCCGGGGGCGGAGATGGTCAGCGGCTTCCACAGGCGGCCGATGCCCGGCAGCCGTGTCATCTCGTGCTGGAACGACACGCGATGGAGTCGCCCCCAGCGCCACTCCGCCGGGTCCGGCCCGAAGTGATCGATCAGCACGTCCAGCGTCCGGCGCAGGGCGGGGCGCAGCAGCGGCCGCGCGTCGCCCACCCACTCCGGCGGCGGTTCGCAGCCGGCCAGTCCAGCCGCCCCCTCCAGCCAGCGCAGAGCCAGCTCGTAGGCGATCTCGTAGAAGGGCATGAACGGGAAGCCGGTCTGCTCGCCACGGGCCAGCAGCGTCGCCGCGCGCTCCGGGCCGACAGCCTGCGCGATGGCGGCGCGCGTGAAGTGGACGAGCCAGCCGAAGTGGAGCGTTGCCGCCACGCTGTCCTCGGCCATGTCGCCGTCCCACGCCGCCAACCGGGCCAGCGCGTCGCGCAGGTCAGCGTCGGCCGTTTCGCCGACGTTGGTCAGCGCCGCGGCCATGAAGCGCCGGGCCATCAGCGAGATGGTCTCGGTCTGAATGCGCCGGTGGTCGTCGAGGGTCAGCTTCGGCGACGCGGCCAGCAGCTCGCGGATGCGCCGCACGCGGTAGTCGGCCAGCCACTCGCCGGTCAGCAGGTAGGGGTAGCTGTCGCCGGCCATGCAGTTGTTGGCTGTGGCGATAAAGCCTTCCGGCGGGTTGACATAACGTGGCAGTTCTTCAAAAGGAATGAACCCGTCCCAGGCAAAGTCGTCGTTCCAGCCGGGCACGGGTGACAGGCCGTCGCCGTTGCGCCGCCGCGGGACGAGGCCGGGCATCATGTAGGCGATCGTGCCGCCGGTGTCGGCGTAGACGACGTTCTGGCTGGGAAACGACCAGTGGCGCAGCGCCTCGCGGAAGGACGGCCAATTGGCGGCGCGGTTGGTGGCCAGCACGGCCTGCAGGTGGCTGCCGGGGCGGAAGAGCGTCCAGTCGTAGCTCAGATCGGCGTGGACGCCGGGCAGGAGGTCGGAGAAGACGGGGCCGTGGCGTGTGGTGCGGACGGTCACGGTGACAGCGCGCAGGCCACGGACGCGGATCGTCTCCTGCGCCACCTCGGCCGCCTGCCACTCGCCGTTGACCTCGTAGCGCGTCGGGTCGGCGGGATCAAAGCGCTCGATGTAGACGTCCTGGATGTCGGGAAAGGCGTTGGTGATGCCCCAGGCGCAGTGGTCGTTGTGACCGATGATGATGCCCGGCACGCCCGGTAGGGTGAAGCCGGCCACATGGTAGTCGCCGCCGGACAGATGGCAGGCGTACCAGATGGTGGGGAAGACGGGCGGCAGGTGGGGATCGTTGGCCAGGTGGGGCCGGCCGCTATTCGTGCGCGCTCCGCCGACGACCCAGTTGTTGCTGCCCAGGCTCTGGCTACCGAGGGGCAGTCCGACCGGGCCGTGGGCGACCGTCTCGCGGAACGCGCTCAGCAGCCCGGCGGCCAGACGGCGGCCGACCATCTCATCGGGCAGCGTCGTGGCGTAGTCGGGGCGATAGACCGGGGTCATATCCGCGGCGCGCTCCGGGCCGAGTTCGTCCAGCAGCCAGGCGCGCAGCAGCTCCGTCTCCCAGTTGCACGACAGTCCCCAGGCCAACACCGTGCCCCAGGCGCTGGTGCTCAGCGCGTCCCACGGCTCGGGGCGATAGGCCAGGACGCGGAACTCGGCCGGCAGCGGCCCGGTGGCGATGAAGGCGTTGACGCCGGCGCTATAGGCGTCGATGGCCGCGCGCGTCACCCCGTCACTACCGTCGAGCTGGGCCTGGGCGGCGCGCGGCCAGGCCAGGAAGCGGGCGAACTTGTCGAAGGCGACGCCCAGCGGGCCGGTGATCTCCGCCACCCGCCCCAGCCCCAGCCGCCGGTTGAGATCCATCTGGAACAGGCGATCCTGAGCCTGGACGAAGCCCTGGGCGAAGAAGAGGTCGTCGTTGTTGGCGGCGTAGATGTGAGGCACGCCCCACGTGTCGCGGATGACCTCGACCGGGCCTGTCTCTTATACACATCTGACGCTGCCGACGAGCGATCTAGTGTAGATCTCGGTGGTCGCCGTATCATTAAAAAACAAATAAAAAAAAAAACAAGAAATAAAAAAAAAAAAACAATACATACACAGTATACGTAAAAAGTAAACAATCTACCGACTAACCAAGAATGATAACATCATGTTCAACATCACACTCAATATCACAACATCATAAATATATACAACATCAAGCATGGATAAATCA
>CALLZA010000038.1 GCA_937858165.1 uncultured Ardenticatenia bacterium | reverse complement strand
TATATGCCGTGTTAGCTACGTCGAGTGACTCGTGATCATTGAGTACATAGCTTGAGGATTTGTGTCGCGTGCATGAGTCAATATTGTTTTTTTTGTTTTTTGTGTTCATGTTTTTTTTTTTTCAAGCAGAAGACGGCATACGAGATCTAGTACGGTCTCGTGGGCTCGGAGATGTGTATAAGAGACAGAGCTCCGCCCGACCATCCGTGACCCGCAACACATAGCGCCCGGCGTTCTCCGGCAGGAAGGAGTCGCTGAGCGTCAAGCCCAGCGTCGTTGTCGCCCCCCCGAAGTCATGGTCGCGCAGCACGTCGAACAGCCGCGGCGTGTCGATGACCCGGTACATGATGCCCGCGCCCTGCGTGTTCGTCTCGTGCCACAGCCCGGCCAGCAGGTTGCCCGTGCCGTCGCGCGGGTCGGGCAGCAGAAAGTGGAAGGTGTCGTCCTGCGTCTCGTAGATGATGCGCTGCACCTGGTCGGCCTGGGTGCGCAGGAAGCCCAGCAGAGCAGCCAGCGCCGCCGCGTCGTCGTAGACCATCGTGCGCACGTAGAGGTCGTTAGCCAGCCAGTTGTCGCCCGCCGCCGGGTCGAAGCGGAAGAGCAGATAGCCGCGCACCCGGCTACCGTCGCGAATGCCGACCAGGCGCATGGCCGGGTCGGTGAACAGGCTATCGAGGACGTGGGGCGGCAGCTGCAGCAGGCCGTTGGTGCGGCCGCGAAAGCGCTCGTAGCAGTCGCGCACGGCCGCCTTGTCGTCAGCGGTCAGAAACTCAACACGCGCTTTGGGCCGGGCGGGCAGCGCGTCGGGGCGGAAGCTGTAGCGGTTGAGCTTGACGCCGAAGCCGAAGCCCATGCGGTGGTAGAAGTCGGGCCGGAAGGGGTAGAGCGCGGTCAGGGCCGCGCCCTTGTCGCGGTAGTGGTCGAGGAAGAAGCGGATCATGTCGGCGGCGACGCGCTCCTTCTTATGCCGCAGATCGACGGCCACGCCGCCTACGCCGCCCACCAGCGCGTCCGTCTCGTGCAACCGCATGGTGAAGTCATAGAAGCGCATGACGCCGATGAGCCGTCCGGCTTCGAAGATGCCGAAGAAGTGGACGATCGGCTCCTTCATCACCCGCGCCAGCCGCTCCAGCATCCGCGTCCGCTCCTCCGGCCCGCTGACCTTCATGCCGGGGAAGGCCTCGATGGTGATGCGCAGGAACTCATCGAGTTCGCTCTCGTCAACTTCGCGTATGGTCCTCATGTGTTCACCCTTGTGCTAAGAGCCTCACGCAAAGATCGCGAAGGGCGCAAAGCACGCAAAGAGAGATTCTTCTTTGCGTGCTTTGCGTCCTTCGCGATCTTTGCGTGAGGTCTTCCAACTTCTCATGTACAATCGCGCCCCATGAAAAGCCTTTTCCAGAAACTAACCCGGTCGGGCGACGACCAGTTTATCACGATCGTCTCCGGCCTGCCCCGTTCGGGCACGTCGATGATGATGAAGATGGTCGATGCGGGCGGCATTCCGCCGCTGACCGACGAGCTGCGCGCGGCCGACGAGGACAACCCCAAGGGGTACTACGAGTTCGAGCGCGTCAAGCAGATGGACAAGGGGGACACAGCCTGGGTTCCCGAAGCGCGGGGCAAGGCGGTCAAGGTCATCTCCGCCCTGCTGAAGTATCTGCCGACCACGGAGCAGTACCGCGTCATCTTCATCCGTCGCAACATCGACGAGATTCTGGCCTCACAGCGCAAGATGCTCATCCACCGCGGCGAAGACCCGGACAAGCAGGACGACGTGCAAATGAAGCTGCTGTTCGAAAAGCACGTGCGGAGCGTCGAGGAGTGGCTGGCCTCGCGACCCAACGTGCGCACCCTCTACGTCCACTACAGCGACATGCTGGGCACTCCGCGGCCGCAAATCGAGCGGGTCAACGCCTTCCTGGGCGGCAAGCTGGACACGGCGCGGATGGCTGAGGTGGTCGATCCGTCGCTGTATCGAAATAGGCAGAAGTAGTCAGTATTCAGTAGGTCAGTAGGGCAGACTGAACACTGACCCACTGACCCACTGACTCACTGGATTCCATACAGCCCCCCCGCCAACTGCCCGCCGTCGATGACGAACGTCGCCCCGGTGGTGTAGCTGCTGGCGGCCGACGCCAGATAAAGGGCGATGCCGGTCATCTCCTCCGGCTCGGCCATGCGCCGCTGCGGCACGGCGTGGATGAGCTGATCGTGGATGCTGTCCGTGCTCCACAACACCTGGCTGAACCTGGTCTTGACGAAGCCCGGGGCGATGGCGTTGACCTGGATGTTGTCGGCGGCGACCTCGGCCGCCAGCACCTGGGTCATCATCAGCACAGCCGCCTTGCTGACGCAGTAGACGCCCATCATCGGCTGCGGCTCCAGCCCGGCCACCGACGCAACGTTGATGATCTTGCCCCCGCCGCGGCGGCGCATGATCGGCACGGCGGCCTGGGCCAGGCGGAAGTAACCCTTGACGTTGACGTCGAGAATCTTGTCCCAATGGCTCTCCTCAGCCGATAGGAAGGGACCGAAGTGGGGGTTCGTGGCCGCGTTGTTGACCAAAATATCGAGCCCGCCAAAGTGGGCCACCGTCTGCGACACCAGCGCCGCCGCGGCCTCCGGCTCACCGGTGTGGGCGGCGAGGCCCAGCACCTCCTGTCTCTTATACACATCTCCGAGCCCACGAGACCGTACTAGATCTCGTATGCCGTCTTCTGCTTGAAAAAAAAAACTACTAGCAATGTTCTCATAA
>CALLZA010000037.1 GCA_937858165.1 uncultured Ardenticatenia bacterium | reverse complement strand
CCTTCCTGCAAGTTTTAGCGTAATGTTTTTTTTTCGATCAACCATAATCACCCCCGCCACGTGTGTTCCTCCTGGGCGTGTGTCAGCAGTGGCTCGGTGGGTGGTTGTTGTGGTCTTTTTATTTCCGCCGCGCCGTGGTCTTGTCGCCCAACGGCGACGCACTCGTCGCCAGAGCGCTCGTATCTCTCGCGAGGACGCCCTCAAGCACATCCACACTCTGGAGATGAGTGGCCGCCGCCCGACGGTGCAGAGTATCGCCGGAGCGCTGCAACTGGGCCTCAACGAAGCGGCGGCGCTCATCGGGGCGATGGAAGCTGACGGCTTGCTGGCCTACGCCGGCGACACGCCCCGCCTGACGCCCACCGGCCGCGCGGCGGCGTTGCATATTATCCGCGCCCACCGCCTGTGGGAGCACTACCTGGCGGAGGAGACGGGCTATGGCGCGGCCGACTGGCACGCCCTGGCCGAGAAGCGCGAGCACGGCCTGAGCGCTGCCGAACTCGACGAATTGGCCGCGCGGCTGGGCCACCCCGTCTTCGATCCCCACGGCGACCCCATCCCGCCCACCGGCGACGGTCTGGCGTCCCCGGTCGGCGAGCCACTGGCCGCCTTGCCGCCCGACACCCCGGCGCGCATCGTCCACCTGGAGGACGAGCCGGAGGCGGTCTACGTGCAACTGGTGGCCGAGGGGCTGGCCCCGGGCATGGTCGTTCGCGTCACCGGGGCCACGGCCGAGCGCGTCCGCTTTTGGGCCAACGGTGACGAGCATGTGCTGGCCCCGCTGGTGGCGGCCAACGTCTTCGTTCGGCCGCTGCCGCCGCAGGAGCAACCCGCGCCGAGCGACGGCCTGTCGCTGGCGGCCCTACGTCTGGGCCAGTCAGCCGAGGTCGTGGCCCTCTCGCCCGCACTGCGCGGGCGGGAACGCCGCCGCCTGCTTGACCTGGGGCTGCTGCCGGGCACGCGCGTCACCGCCGAACTGCGCAGCCCCGCCGGTGACCCGACCGCCTACCGCATCCGCGGCGCGGTCGTGGCCCTGCGGGCGGAACAGGCCAAGCAAGTACGAGTGATGCGTGAGGTTCTTACCGACAACTGATCTATGACCAGCGACGCTTGCACCACCTGCCCCCTCCACAACGGCGGCCAACTGGCCCAATTGGGCGTCGACATGACCGGCTGGGACTACGTCGTCGCCTTGGCCGGCAACCCTAACGTCGGCAAGAGCACGGTCTTCAACGCCCCTGTCTCTTATACACATCTCCGAGCCCACGAGACCGTCCTAGATCTCGTATGCCGTCTTCTGCTTGAAAAAAAAAAATAACACATCAGCCATAGCCAGCGCAGACATGACTAAACAGCGTAACGCAGTCGCCGTAGTAGCTCGAAAAGATGACACGTCAGCACATAACCA
>CALLZA010000036.1 GCA_937858165.1 uncultured Ardenticatenia bacterium | reverse complement strand
TCTGCTAGTCTCGCCTGTTAGTCATTTTCGCTGAGTCCTGGTCACTGTCCAGTCGTTATACAGTTGTTTCGCTTGTTGTGTCGTTTCACCGTTAGCTTGATGTTCAGTTGAGTCCTCGTATTCTAGCTCATTTTTTTTTTTCAAGCAGAAGACGGCATACGAGATCTGGTGCGTTCGCGTGGGCTCGGAGATGTGTATAAGAGACAGGCTGGATGGTGCCGCGGCGCGGGCGCTGCTGACTGTGCCTGCCGAGCGCGCCGGGCTGACTGTGCCCGCCGGCGCGGTCGAAGCGCTACTGGCTCAGGCGGGGCCACAGCCGTTCTTCCTGCAACTGGCCGGGTACTATCTGCTGGCGGCGCTGGCCGCGGGAGCGTTTGACCCGGCGGCGGTCATGCGCCGCTTCCAGACAGCGGCCGCGCCCCACTGGCAGGAGCTGTGGGATTCGCTGTCGCCGCTGGCCCAGAGCCACTATCCGACGGCGCGCGTCAGCGACACCGGGGGCATGGCGGCGCGGCAACTGCGCTTGTTGGCCAATCGGGGGTTGGTCGTGGCCGACGGCAGCGGTTTCCGGCCGTTCAGCGACGGGTTCGCGGCCTGGGTGGGGCGGCTGCGTGCCGCCAGCGAGGCGGCGGCGGCCCTGAACGCTTAATAGGCCGCGCGATACATGCCCTCCAGGTCGGCCTCGCTGACCGGTCGCGGGTTGGTGGCCCAGTTGAGGTCCAATCGGGCATGATGGGTTAGTTCGGGGATCATCTCCTCGGTCACGCCCACGTCGCGCAGACGAGTGGGCAGGGCGACGGCGGCGACCAGGCGACAGACGGCATCGACGGCGTATTCCGCCGCTTGATGATCGGTGACGGTCACCAGAGTTGGGTCGAGCGCGGCGGCAATCCGGCCGTAGCGCTCGACGGCGGCGGGCAGGCTGAAGGCCATCTGGTGCGGCAACATCAGCGAACAGGCCAAGCCGTGGTGGACGTTGGCGAAGGTTGAGAGCTGGTGGGCCAGGGCGTGGGCCGCGCCGAGCCAGCGCGAGCTGATGGCGATGCCGCCGATCATCGCCCCGAGCATGACGTTCTCGCGCGCTTCGTGGTTGTTGGGCTGGGCCACGGCTGTCGGCAGATAGCGGCCGATGAGGCTGATGCCGTGCAGGATCATCGGGTCGAGGGCGCTGGGCGCGGTGTTGGTCGAGACGTAGGCCTCGATGCAGTGCGACAGGGCGTCCATACCCGTGGCCGCGGTCAGGCGCGGCGGCAAGCCTACTGTCAGCTCCGGGTCGATGAGGGCCACGTTTGGGATGAGATTCGCGCCGCCGATGCTCTTCTTCTGCATGTTGCTCACATCGGTCAATATGGCCCACGGTGTGACCTCCGCGCCAGTGCCGGCCGTCGTCGGAATGGCGATCATTGGCGGCATGTGGCGGACGAGGGGCACGGGACGGGCCTTGCTGCGCAGCGCCAGGGCGTATTCGGCGATGCTGGCCTCCGGCGGGCCGCCGGCCGCGGCGCGGGTTGCTTTGGCTCCGTCGAGCGGGCTGCCGCCGCCCAGACCGACGAGCAAGTCGGCCCCGGCGGCGCGGAAGGCGGCCGTAGCGGCGTCAACCGAGTCGATGTCGGGGTTGGGCGGGCAGTGGGCGTAGAGCGTGTGGGCGATGCCGGCGGTCGACAGCGTGGCAACGACCGCCTCGGTCAGCCCGGCGGCGACAACGCCGGGATCGGTGATGATGAAGGCGTGGGTTGCGCCCAGCCGGGCGGCTTCCTGCCCGGCCAATTTGGCCGCACCGAAGCCGAAACGGACGTTGCCGGGCATCAGGTAGTTGGTGATGGGAGTCGTCATCGTGTCGTGATGGCTCAAAGGCCTGCCTGGATAAGCCCGGAGTATACGACATCTTCGGGACATTTATCACTTACTGGTATCAGAGCGACACCGGAAAGAGTGACACGCAGATGACGTTGATCTGGCTGATTGCCGCTGAGCAGAAAAGGCTTAGCGGCGAAGCTTAGCCCGGTCGGAAGCGCTATGACCCTAGATGAGTTTTTTGACGGCTATGAACCGTCGCGGGCCATTTTCAATGCGCTCCGCGAGTCAGTTGAAGCCATTGGCCCGGCCGAGATGGGCGTCAGCAAGAGCCAGATTGCCTTTCGCCGCCGGGTGGCTTTTGCCTGGGCGTGGGTTCCCGACCGGTATTTGCGCGGTGGCCACGCGCCTCTGGTGCTCTCGGTCAGCTTGCGCCGCCACGATGCCTCGCCGCGCTGGAAGGAGGTCGTCGAACCGTCGCCGGGCCGCTTTATGCACCATCTCGAATTGCGCGACGTAGGCGAGATCGATGGTGAAGTCTGCCAATGGCTGGCTGAGGCTTACGCCGAAGCGTAAGACAGGATGTCATCCTGCCCTAGGGGGCGATTGTGATAACATTAGGCGCAGACTATCAACCTCCTATAGCAATAGAGCCATAATGCCCCACCCCCTCGTTGACCAACTCCGCTTCACCCGCGCCGAGTTCATCCGCGCCACCAAGGGCGTCAGCGACGACGACGCCCGTCGCCGCTTTCTGCCCCTGAACTGCCTGGCCTCTGTCTCTTATACACATCTGACGCTGCCGACGAGCGATCTAGTGTAGATCTCGGTGGTCGCCGTATCATTCAAACAAACACGAACCATGTTATCACAATGACATTATCTATTATCAGACATATGAGCACTAAAGCACTACCACAGAGACCACGCATACGCTCGATACACAAAAGCCCGAGTGACGTAACGCAGAAGAGGAG
>CALLZA010000035.1 GCA_937858165.1 uncultured Ardenticatenia bacterium | reverse complement strand
CCGCCTTTGTCAGCTCCTGCGGTGGCCCCTGCTTTTTGTCGCGGGCTGTTTACGCGAGCCCGTGCCGGGCCCCGCCGCCACAGGGTGGAGGGGTTGGTCTATACGCTCGTCCACGGTGCCCAAGCCCACGGCCGCTACTACCATCGTTACGTCTTCCCCTGGGAGACGCGATATCAGGCGGACGAATTTGCCATCTTGGCCAATGGCGCGCCGGTTGGCGGCCGCCCCCAGGCGCAACTCTTCGGCCACACCCACGTGCCGACTCTGATTCACTTCGAAGGCCATCAACCGAGACCGTTATGGGTCGAGCCGGACGTCCCCTATCCGCTGGGCGAATTGTCGTTGGTCAACCCCGGCTCGGTGGGGCAGCCGCGTGACTTTGACCGGCGCGCGGCCTATGCCGTGCTCGACACGGTCGGGCGCATGGTGACTTTTCGGCGCGTAGCCTATGACTGGCAACGGACGGCTTTCTGTCTCGTAGACGGCGGATACCCCGATCAACTTGTTCGGCGACTCATCGAAGCGCCCCTGCCAGTCGACGGGGCCAATCCCGACTGGCCGGTGTGGCGCGATCACTTCCGGGCGCTGGGGGAGCGCGCATTATGATTGGCCCCAGTGGCTACGACCGTCGCCGATCCAACGCCGGTTTTCGGCTGGGGCTGGTTGGCGGGCTGGTGGTGGGCGGCAGCAATGCCGTGCTGGGCTTTATGCTGCAAAACTGGAACACAGCCGATCTGATTGCCTGGTTCTTTGGCTGGGTGGTGGTGTTTATCGTTGCCCGGCAGGCGGCCGAACAGCAGTATCGGGTGCAGCGGAACGAACTGGAGCCGGGGCGGCATGTGCGCGGTGCGGCTGTTGGCGCGGCGCTGATCACGGTGCTGCTGGTGTGGCTGTTCATTTTCGGCCGTGACGTGGTGCGCGATCAGCCGGGGCTGTTTACGGTGTTTAGCTGTGCCCGTGTGCCGTTCGACATCCTTCTGGCGTTGGGTATTGGCAGTCTGGCCGCGGCCGGCTTCAGCCGTGGCCATCAAAGTGAGAACTCGTTTTTTCAAGAGTAGACCCTTCGTGGGGTGTATGTTGGAGGTTTGACATGAACGAAGAGTGGTGGGAACGACCGACTTGTTTCATTTGTGACTATGGCTGGATCATCCTGCTGATCATCATTTTGGCCCTGGCGTTGTTCTTCACACGTAACTTGTGGATGCCGCTGTTGGGGCTTTAGGAGCAGGGGGTTGGGAGGAGTAGGTCGGGCCACGCCGCGGTCCGGCTTGTAAGGCGGCTTGGGTCGAGCCGCCGATCGTGCTCGTGTCTGTGGCTATGGAGCGACCGCGGGCAGCGGGTCTATTGACATTCGTGGTGGTGGAGGGCTGGTATGCAACAAGAGAATAGCCTGGCTATCTTGCTGAAAGCATTGATGTTATTGTCGGTGCTGTTCATGGTTGGCTGCACGCGTGGGACTGACGAAGAACTGTCGACGTCCGTGGCCAGCTCGGCGACGGTCGCGCTGGAACAACCAACAGCGGCGGCCACGTCTATGGCCACTGGGCCGGCGTCGACGCCCCTGCCGATTGCCACCGGTACGCCAGCAGCGCCTGTGCCCCCCACAAAGGAACTGGGTCACCAGCGAATTCTCTTTGTGCTAGACAACTCCGTTTCCCTGCTCAATGAATGCTACTCCTTTGATCAGGCACCAGTCTATAGTGACGCCCGCGGGGCTATGGGTGACATGACCCTGTTCCTTGTTGACGTTCTGGGTGAATTGAGCCGTGCCGCCGCCGCGCGGGGTGGCATGGCCGACTCGTCGATCCAGGTTGGCGTCTTCACCCTCTACCCCTATCGTGACGAATGGGATGCCGACCCCGTGCGCGAGTTGGTACCCATGCAGAACGTCGCCGCCCTTCAGCCGGGCTGGGACCGCCCCATGATGGCCTTACTCGACGCGCCAGGTGTTAATCAGGCCGGCTGGGACCTGACATGGCTACTGCCCGATGACTCCGCTGAACCGATCCTAGCAGCAGAAGAGAGCAACACAATCATCCTGCTAACCGACGGCTATACAGGCGTGGCCCCAACCGCCACCGCACCGCCCGACCCAACTAAGTCGCCGTCCGAGATGCGCAATGACTTGGTGCAGCATCTGCTTGACTTGCGGCAAAATTACTCCGAAGGATTTCACCTTAATGTGGTCCAATTTGACTGCCCGGGCCTGAAAGACCTCATCGGCATACCGGATCCGCAACCGAGAGACGACCCGGAAAGGAAGAGTGATGCTGATCTGTGGGAGGTGATCCGTAAAGACGACAACAACCTATGGGTTTCGCTGTCCTTGCCACGCTCGGTCGAGGAGATGAGCTACAGTCCAGCTGGGACTTGGAGTTCATTGG
Organism: uncultured Ardenticatenia bacterium; assembly: GCA_937858165.1. GTDB lineage: Bacteria > Chloroflexota > Anaerolineae > Promineifilales > Promineifilaceae > Promineifilum. The sequence continues at coordinate 2,924 of CALLZA010000035.1, read as the reverse complement.
CGGCTGTGGCGCGGGAACTACTGCTACCGTTCGCAGACACGGAACTCTGGCCGACGGTGCGCGCCGAGGGCGTGTTTGGACACGACGGCTACGGCTGGCTACCTGCGGACGGTGAGTCGGCGACCGCCGACTGGTCTTGCGCGCCCGCAGACGATCCGTCCATAGTGGCCGCCGCTCACTTGCCCACCAAGGATGCGCCGGCGTGTTTGCCGGGTAACACGGCCTCCTTCGCACTGCGGCTGGTCACTGCGTTTGAACAGCCGGCCGGTTACAGCGTCGTCTTCCAACGCAACGGCCAGACTTTTCGCCGCCCGCTGAACTTCGCCAACTCAGGCCACGTGTACGCCCTGGAACCGCAGGACCACGCCCTGCGCGACGTGTTGTCGGCTGGATCCGAGTTCTGTGGGCCGATCGCCTGGTGGGTCGAAGGACCCAGCGCGCCCGCTTTCTACTGGTGGGAGACCAAACCAGCTATCTACACCGTCGGCGCCCGGCTGGTTGATGAGGCGCCGATCCTCAACAATCGACCCGTGCCGGTGGAGTTCTGGGCCTCCGAGGTCATGGGTGAGCCGGGCCATGCCGATTGCTACACGGTGCTAGTGGGCCTGGGCCCCGAGGGTGACAACGGCGGCAAAATCGTGGCAGCCTATCCCCTGCGCCAACTTTATCCCACGCTGCGCGCGAGCCATCAGTTCGACGACTACCCCTTTAGCCCCACGCAGCATGGACACCTGCAGGTAAGTGTGGAGCTGGTCGAGGGCCGCCATCGGCCGCCGAACGGGCCGAACCGCGCCCCCGGCCCGCCGGAGCAGTTGGTTGTCGTGGGCACTGTAGAGCCCATGATGCTCGAACACGTCTATGAGCCGGTGATGGCAGGGACCAGCATTAGCCAGGCCGACTGTCTGACAATTGAACAAGTTGTGGCCGCCGCCGCGTCGCCAACGGCCGCTACCGACGGCCGCCAACTGTTAGCCGATATAGGCCAGGCGAACAGTGAAACCACGCCATCCCGCACGCCCGATCCTGTCGACTGCCTGGAAATCGCCTTTGCCTTCGCCGATGAAAACTATTGGGCGGAGGACATGTCACCGCTGCCCAAATTCTACGCTCTCAGCGTTAAGTCGAACGACGATGTGAATACGATCGTCAACGCCTCCAAGGTCTGCGGCGGCCTATCGCCCGATGAGAATGGGTCGCCTAGCCGGATCGGCAACAGGCTCTACAGGAGTGGCCTGGCTATTGGTCAATTGGGAAAACCCAATGAAGTCAGCAAGGACAGTCTGACGTACTACACAGTTAGGTCCGACAGACCTTTAAAAACCTTCGCCATCAGACTCATCCCATCGGAAAAGCTCGAGGAGTGCAGCTATGAGGCATTTCTGATCGATTGGAATAACGCGGAGTGGGACAACATCCTGTGTACCCAGACGGCTGACTCTCAGGTGCAATGCGATAAAACGGAGATTCGCTGGCGTCCCTAAGGGCGCAAAGACAGGAGACAACATCGATGACCAAGCCCCAGGAACCGACCGCCGCGATCAGAGGCACCTGGCCCTTGCCTGTAGACAGGTTCTCCTGGCTTGTGGCCGGCCTGCTGCTGGTGTTGCTTATCTTCGTCTACTACGCCTGGTTCTATCCGCGCCTGGAAGCGGCCAACAATAGCGCCCACATTTTCAGTGAGCCGCAACACACGAACGCGGAAAACGAGGTAGAGGACACCGGCCTAGAGCTAAAGGTGGCTAGCCCGCGTTACATTTCCGACCTGACCCGGCAGACGCTTCTGTTGGGTGTTACCTACACGTTGACTAATACCAAGCCCATCTCGATTAAGGTCGTGCCCTCGCTGAGGCTGCTGTGTGTTAGGGACAACTCAACCGGAGACTGTGGCGAAGATGCCAACTACTATGTTTTTCTTGACACCCCGGACGATAGTCAGCCGACATTGCAGCAGGGTGGGTATTTGCTATTCACCAACATTCCGAGCGGGGCTAACGTTTCGCAGGAACTGACCGTCGAGGTCGTGGGGCTAACTCAGGCGTTAGGGGATGAGGCGGAACCGGGCCGAGCACAGGAGGATGAGAATGGAGACGAGAAGGTAGAGATCAAATTTGCCGTCTTCGACGTGACGGAGGATAGCGAAACCACAGACAGCAACCTATACTCACCTAAGGACCCTTTGTGGATGGATATAAACTCCACCGGCGCTGTGGTGCAGGGCATCATGTCTTTTCTACTGTTGCCGCCCTGGGCCAATGGGTTTATTCCCTTTGTGGCCGTGTTTATCGTCTATCTCTTCGGCGTTTCGGAGGCGCTGCGCTGCTTCCGTCCATCAGACAAAGCCAAGGAAAGCCAGCCGAAGCCCGACGAACCTCAACATACCCCGATGGCCAACGGTGCAAGGGCGGATGACCCAACGCCGCCCTCAGCGTCGGCCGCTGACGCGGCGACAAGTGCGCAACCGTCCCGGATGGACAAGTTCAAGGCTAAGATGGGGCCGGGCGGAACCCATCCGGTCTCCACGCCCGTCTGGCTGGGGATTTGGCTGCTGCTGATGACCGGCGTGGCCGTGCTGGCCTTGTGGATGATGACTGAGCTTGCGGTGGTCTTCCTGGCCGACGAGGAACCTCTGACTTTCTTTGTCGTGGCTGGTCTATTAGCAGTGGCAGTGGTCATCGCCGTGATCATCGATTGGCGAGTCATTCACCCATCCGGATCGGACAAAGAACCCGACAAGCCGCCGCCCGGCAATGGCGACGGGCGCACCTTTGTTGCGGCCGATGGCAGCGCGCAGTTCATGGTTTTCGCGCAATATGACGCGATGGAGTTGGGACAGGCGGGCCTGCAGCAGTTTGACCGTGACATGGCCGGTACGGACCAGATCACCCACTCTGCCGAAGGCCTTGGTTGGTATGAGATGGCGGGCC
>CALLZA010000034.1 GCA_937858165.1 uncultured Ardenticatenia bacterium | reverse complement strand
TAGAGAGTCTGCTACAGTGGTAGTGGTCTCCTCAGTTATGTGTGATGCAATCGCATACGATGTAGAGAGTATCTATACGTATGTTTTGGTTGTTTTTTTTCAAGCAGAAGACGGCATACGAGATCTAGTACGGTCTCGTGGGCTCGGAGATGTGTATAAGAGACAGGTTGCGCCCCGGGCGCTTCGACCGGCGCGTCATCATCGACCGGCCGGACATGCGCGGCCGGGAGGCGATCTTCCGTGTCCACCTGCGCGGCAAGCCGATTGCCAATGCCGTCGATGTGAGCGTACTGGCCAAGGCCACGCCCGGCTTCGTCGGTGCCGACATCGAGAACACCGTCAACGAGGCAGCGCTGTTGGCGGCGCGGCGCAACCGTAAGAGCATCGGCATGAGCGAGTTCCAGGAGGCCATTGAGCGCGTTCAACTGGGGCCTGAGCGCAAGAGCCGCCTCATGTCGCCCGAAGAAAAGGAACTGACCGCCTATCATGAGGCCGGCCACGCGTTGGTCAGCCACTACCTGCCGCATGCCCAGACGCTGCGCAAGATCACCATCATCCCGCGCGGCATGGCCGGCGGTGTCACTTGGTATATGGACGAAGACGCTAGCTTCCTGACCCGCTCCAAGTTCGAGGCGATGATTGCCACGGCATTGGGCGGGCGCGTGGCCGAGGAGATCGTTTTCGGCGAGATCACCACCGGGGCCAGCAACGACCTCCAGCAGGTGACGCGGCTGGCGCGGGCGATGGTCACGCAGTACGGCATGAGCCAGGGCTTGGGCCTGCGCGTCTATGGCGAGAAGCAGGAGTTGGTCTTCCTAGGACGCGAAATCAGCGAGCAGCGCGACTACTCCGACGCCATCGCCGAGCAGATCGATGGCGAAGTGCGGCTGATCATCGACTCGGCCCACAACCAGGCGATGACCATTCTGACTGACCATCGCGATAAACTGGAACTGATCTCGCAACGGCTGCTGGAGGTCGAGACGCTGGAAGCAGCCGATTTCGTGGACCTGCTCGAAGGCAAAGACGTAGCTGTTCCGTCCAACCCGCCGCCGCCGGGCAGCCCACGGATTAACCTGCCGAAGCCAAGTGAGGGCGCGGAGCGGCCGCGACCGACCCTGGATCGGCCGCCGTCGCCATCGCCGGCCTGATGATGCGGTCCGCGGTCTAATTCATAGCCCCTGCCATAGAGGTCGGTTCGTTATGCTTGCCGGCAGCGACATTGCCTACATCTTCGGCTATGCCAATGATGTCTTGCAATCCATCATTGTCATCTTCGGCGCTGCGGTCGTACTCTATAACATCCCTCGCCTGAAGCGTGGCACGGTGCAGCGTTCCTTTTCGGCGCTCATCGGGCTGGTCGTTCTCGTCTATCTGACGGAGTTGCTGGTCAGTCGCGCTGTCGCCCCGGGCGCGGCCGAATTCCTGCTGCGCGTCGGCTGGATAGGCGTTGCCCTTGTGCCGGCGGCGCAGTTCCATCTCTCCGATGCTCTGTTGCGGACGACGGGCAAGCACTCGCGGCGAAGGCGGGTGCTGGTGGGGCTGAGCTACCTGGGCGGTGGGGCGTTCGCCGTAGTGGGGTTGTTGTCTGACTGGGTTGTAGGCCCGCCGGCGGCCGGTGCGCTGACGCCGCGCCTCAGTGGAGGGCCGCTCTTCCCGTTGTTTGCCGTCTACTTCTGGGCCGCGGCGCTGGGCGGCGTCTACAACGTCTGGCGGGCGCGGCAGCGCTGCCTAACGACGACTACCCGGCGACGCATGACGACGACGCTGATAGCCATCCTGGCTGCGCCGCTGGGTGTCTTCCCCTACTTGCTGGCGACGCACCCGACGGCCGAGATGCCCCTGCTGCTCTGGCCGGTTTTGCTCATCGGCAATCTTGTCGTCAGCATCCTCTTTGCCGTGCTCACGTCGCAACTGGCCTACTTCGGCGCGACCTCGCCCGACCGGGTTGTGCGCGTGCGACTGTTCAAGTACATGGCCCGCGTGCCCCTGGCGGCGACCATCGTCCTGCTGGTCTTTGTTCTCGTTAGCCGCGCGCCGAGCGTTCTTGGGCTGCACAAAGAGGTGCTGCTGGGCTTTGCCGTCGTGGCCACGGTGATGATCGTCGAGTGGGTCATCCACCACTACAAGCAGACCTTCGAGCGCGCTTTTCAGTTGAACGACGACCCCGATGTGCGGCGCATTCAGGCGTTGAGCGAGCGGTTGCTGACAACCAGTGACCTGCGGCAGTTCCTGGAAAGCGTGTTGGCCGCCACGTGCGAGGCGGTGCGCACACCGTCGGCCTTCGTGGCCGCGCTGACGCCCACCGGACCGCGGCTGGAGGCGGTCATCGGGCCTCCCGCGCCACTGGAAGGGCTGCCCAACGCCGTGTTGCAGCGCTTTTCGTTGTCCAGCGGCAACGGTCTTGGGCCGGACGATGACCCGGCGCGGGGTGATGACAGTTTCTTCGTCTGGGGCGACTACTGGATTCAGCCGCTCTACAACCAGCGCAACGACTTGCTGCTCGGTATTCTGGGAATGCGGGCGCGCGCGCCGCAGCCTGACCTGACTCTTGATGAGCTGGAACTGCTGGCCCGCCTGCGTTCTCAGGCGGCGGCCGCGTTGGAAGACCACATCTTGCAGCAAGAGGTCTTCGCGGCGGTTGAGGGCATCTTGCCGGAGATCACCGCTCTGCAAGAGCGGCGCAGCGCGGCGGCGTTTGGCGGCCTGCCGGTGCTGACGGCCGAGGGGTCGCAGCCGGCCGACGAGCTGCTGCAAGACCCGGAGTTCGGCAACATGGTGCGCGACGCGCTGACCCACTACTGGGGTGGGCCAAAACTAACCGAAAGCCCGCTACTCCAGCTACAGGTGGTGCAGCGCGAGATGGAGGGGCACGACAACAACCCGGTCAACGCGCTGCGGGCCATCCTGGCCGAGGCCATCGAACAGCAGCGCCCCGACGGCCAGCGCAGCCTGACGACCACTGAGTGGATTCTCTACAACATTCTGGAAATGAAGTTCGTCCAGGGGCGGCGCGTGCGCGACGTGGCCCGCCGGCTGGCCATGAGCGAATCTGACCTCTATCGCAAGCAGCGTGTGGCCATCGAGAACGTGGCCCGCACGATCGCCAACATGGAGCGCTCCATCACCGGAGACGATGAGCAACACCTTGAAAGCCTCCCCACCGACCCCGAACCTGTCCCCAACGGATAGCCCATTTGTCTATCGCGCCGGCGAACTGATGTGCGAAGCTGTGCCCCTGGCTGACGTGGCCGCGGCCGTCGACACACCCGCCTACATCTACAGTCGGGCTGACCTGGAGCAGCGGGCGCGGGCCTTCCTGGCAGCCGCCAACGAGGCCGCCGGGCCGGGCGCACTCGTTTGCTACGCGGTGAAGGCCAATGGCAACCCGGGGCTGCTGGCCCTGCTGCGCGCCGCCGGGCTGGGTGCGGACGTGACCAGTGGCGGCGAGTTGTTCCTGGCGCGCCACGCCGGTGTCGATCCGGGACGGATCATCTTCTCCGGTGTGGGCAAGAAGAAGGGCGAGATCGCCGAGGCGCTGGCGACCGGCATTCGCGCGTTGCACGTCGAATCGGAGATGGAGTTGGCCGCCGTGGCCGCCGTGGCCGAGCGGTTAGGGCGGGTGGCCCCGATTGGGGTGCGCGTCAACCCCAACATCAGCGCCGCTACTCACCCCTACATTAGCACCGGCCTGCACGGCCACAAGTTCGGCGTGCCGCGCGAGCGGGCGGTGGCCATGTTGCGCACCGCGGCCGCCCACCCCTGGCTGCGGCCTGTCGGGCTGGCGGCCCACATTGGTTCACAGATCACCGACCTCGACCCTTTTGCCCAGGCGGTGCGCTTCCTTGTCGAACTGGCCGACGAAATGGGGCGCGAGGGCATCCGTCTGGAGTACATCGATGCCGGAGGGGGGCTGGGTATCGACTATCAGGGCGGGGCGCCGGCAGCGGCCGATTGGGTGCGCACGGTTGGGCCGCTGGTGGCCGCGGCCGGCTACGGTCTGGTCGTGGAGCCGGGGCGCTCCATCGTCGGCCGCGCCGGGGCGTTGCTGACGCGGGTTGTCTATACCAAGCAGCAGGGCGAGAAGCGCTTCGTCATCGTCGACGCTGGCATGACCGACCTCATCCGGCCGACACTGTACCAGGCGTACCATCCTATCTTGTCTGTAACCAAGAGGGACTCACGCGAAGACGCAAAGAAGAAGGGGCCAGGGGCCAGGGGCCAGGGAAGAGCGCTCTCCACTAGCCCCTCTCCCACTGGGGGCGAGAATTTGCCGGTGGTAGACATCGTCGGCCCCATCTGCGAGACGAGCGACTTCCTGGCCCGCGATCGGCCGATGCCGCCGTTGGCCGCCGGTGATCTGCTGGCTGTGCTCCATGCCGGGGCTTACGGCTACGCCATGAGCTCCAACTACAACGGCCACCTGCGCCCGGCCGAGGTGCTGGTCGAGGGCGATACTTTCCGCGTCATCCGGCGGCGTCAGGCTTACAACGATCTTCTGGACGGAACGTAAAGAAGCCTCATGCAAGGAGCGCCAGGAGAATTCCTTCCTGGCGTCCTTGGCGCGAGATCTTCTACTCTAACCCCGCCTCGTAGAGGTAGTCCCAGGTGTAGATGCCGCTGTCGTGGCCGTCGTTCCAGCGAAACTGGACGGCATAGCTGCCAATGGGCGTGATAGCCTCCAGGTTGAGCGCGTCGTCTTGTGCCCGGCGCAGAAGTAGCTTGTCGGCCGGTTGGCCCATGTTGGCGTGGCCGCCCTGACAGAGGACGCAGGGGCAGACGGCGCGCAACCCGGCGAAGGAGTAGTAGCTGTCGTGGCCGTCGTCCCAGGTGATGGTGAGGACGCGACGGGCGCGATCGGCGACGATGTTTGTGGGTTTGTTTCGTATAGCCATAGTCGATCTGTGTGTTATTGACCTTTCACTGGTGTCCTAGCCCGGAGGGGTGAAGAACCCGCAGCTAACTTAAAAGGGCGTTTTAGGGGATTAACAATTAAATCGGCATACAGCGCCGACCGGTTGCGGTGGGCATTGTCGCCGTGGGCACCGTCGCGGTGGGTTGAAACCCACCGCTAGCGTGAAAGTGCGATGAATCGCACTGAAGAAGCACGATACCCTCTGAAAGTGCGTTTGAACGCACTTCTACGCTAGCGGCGGGGTCTTTAACCCCCCCCTTTTTGCAGGCGGCGCCTGTGCTCGTTTTTTTTTCAAAAACCCCGCAACACCCCCCGCCCCACGCGCGCGGGGGTGTCCACATCCACCCACGAGCCGCGGGCCGTACGCGACAGAGATATTTATCAAG
>CALLZA010000033.1 GCA_937858165.1 uncultured Ardenticatenia bacterium | reverse complement strand
CATTTCGTGCTCTCTGTTTCTTATTTTTTTTTTTTTTTTAAATGATACGGCGACCCCCGAGATCTACACTAGATCGCTCGTCGGCAGCGTCAGATGTGTATAAGAGACAGGGGCGCATCGTGCGACTGGGAACGCGAGCGCTTCACCCTCGACGAAGGCCTCTCGGCCGCCGTGCGCGAGGCGTTTGTACGTCTCCACCGTCTGGGGCTGATCTATCAGGATGAGTACCTGGTCAACTGGTCGCCCGGTCTGCAAACGGCCGTGTCCGACCTGGAGGTCGAGTACAGCACTGAGCCAGGCCAGCTCTACTACTTCCACTACCCCGTCGCCGGCGGCGGCTTCCTGCCTGTGGCCACGACCCGACCGGAGACGATTTTGGGCGACACGGCCGTGGCTGTCCATCCTGACGACGAGCGCTACGCCGCGTTCGTCGGTCGCATGGCCCTTGTGCCCATGCTCAACCGCGAGATTCCCATCATCGCCGATGAGTACGTCGACATGGCCTTCGGTACCGGCGCGCTGAAGGTGACGCCGGGCCACGACCCCAACGACTTCGAGATCGGGCGCCGCAAGGGGCTGGACGTTATCTCGGTCATGAACCCCGACGCGACGATGAGCGCCGCCGCCGGACCCTACGCCGGGTTAGACCGCTTCGAATGCCGCCGCCTTCTGTGGGCCGACATGGAAGCGGCCGGGCTGGCGCTGAGGAGCGAGCCGTACACGCTCAACGTCCCTCGGAGCCAGCGCGGCGGCGAGATCATCGAGCCAATGATCAGCAAGCAGTGGTTCGTCAACACGCGGCCGATGGCCGACATGGCCCTGGCCGCCGTCCACAGCGGCCGGATTGCCATCGTGCCCGACCACTTTGAGAAGACGTGGGACAACTGGCTGGTCAATATTCGCCCCTGGTGCATCAGCCGCCAGTTGTGGTGGGGCCACCGCATCCCTGTCTGGACATGCGCCGACTGCGGCCACCAAACCGTGGCCACGACCGACCCGACGGCGTGCGAAAGCTGCGGCGGCGTCGAGCTGACCCAGGACCCAGATGTGCTGGACACCTGGTTCAGCAGCGCCCTGTGGCCCTTCTCCACCCTCGGCTGGCCGCAGCCGACGGCCGATCTGGCCCGCTTCTATCCGACCGACGTGATGGAGACCGGCTACGACATTCTCTTCTTCTGGGTGGCGCGCATGGTCATGACCGCCGCGCTGTTCACCAACGACGTACCCTTCCACACCATTTTTCTCCACGGCCTGGTGCGCGACGAGCACGGCCAGAAGATGAGCAAGACCAAGGGCAATGTCACCGATCCACTGGACGTCATCCACGACTACGGCACCGACGCCTTGCGCTTCACGCTACTCACCGGTGGCACGCCCGGCAACGATCTGAACCTATCGCTCGACCGCGTAGCGAACAACCGCAACTTTGCCAACAAGATCTGGAACACGGCCCGCTTCATCAGCCGGGCCATCGACACTTCTGGCGGCGATGACGCCAACCGGGCGGGCGAACTGGCCCTGAGCGCCGCCGACCGCTGGATTTTGACCCGGCTGAACGAGACCATCGCCACCGTCGACCGGCTCATGGACACCTATCTGTTCGGCGAAGCCGGACGGCAGGTGTACGACTTCCTGTGGGGCGACTTTGCCGACTGGTATGTGGAGATCGCCAAGGTGCAGTTGGCCGCGGGCGGTGACGCAGCGCGGGCCACGTTAGCGACCCTGACGACCACGCTCGACTATGCCCTGCGCCTGCTGCACCCGTTCATCCCGTTCGTCACCGAAGAGACGTGGCAGCAACTACGCCGCGCCGCCGCTCAATCCCCCTCCCTCCGGGAGGGGTTAGGGGAGGGTCTTACTCCCTCTACCTGGCCCGAAGCCCTCATCATCGCCGATTGGCCTACACCTCTACGACTTGGAGAGGCCGAGCGAGGGTCTGCGGCGGACTTCGAGACCGTCCGCGAACTCATCCGCCGCATCCGCAATGCCCGCGCCGAGCAAGGCGTCGAGCCGGCACGCTACATTCCGGCCGTCATCGCCGCCGGCGAACGGGCCGAGTTCATCGCCGAACAGCGGCCGCTCCTCGTCGCCCTGGCCCGGCTGGACGACGCCAACCTCACCATCTCCCCAACCGCCGAGCCGCCGGCCCAGGCGCTGACGCTGGCCCTCGGCCCGCTGACCTGCTACCTGCCGCTGGCGGGCATGGTCGATCTGGCCGCCGAGCGCGTGCGATTGACCAAGGAGGCGGCTGAGCTGGACAAGCAGATCGAGCGCCTGACTGCCCTGCTCGACAGCCCGTTCGCCCAGAAAGCACCGGCGGCCGTTGTCCAGAAGGAGCGCGAGAAGCTGGCCGGGTTGCAGGCCAGCCGAGCGGAGATCGCTGCGCGGTTAGAGGGGCTGTGGTAGCAAGCGCATGGGACAACCGGCGCGAATGGCCTTGTCCGGGTTCCGCGCTAGCGGTGGGTTTTAGGAGTTTGACGAAATAATGCTGTCTCTTATACACATCTGACGCTGCCGACGAGCGATCTAGTGTAGATCTCGGTGGTCGCCGTATCATTAAAAAAAAACAACAAGAGACAAGATGGGAGGCCCAGCTGACACACAAAAAACACAGAAGACGAAGATCAGGCTAGACGGAGAATGCAACACGAAAAAGTACAGAACAAAAAAAGAGAAGCAAAAATGATCGAAAAGC